>CAXBRI010000187.1:0-2552 GCA_963978125.1 uncultured bacterium
GTTGTTCTCGTTGTGCTCACCGAGCAGGCCGAGGGCTGACGTGAGTTCGGGGTGCCGGCCGCTTACCCAGATCACGTTTCCGCCGAGTTGGTCGGCTTCGGCGCGCAACGACGGTTCATCGTGGACGATGGTGACGTGGTCACCGGGTTTCGTGGTGATGGACAACTTGTCGGCGACGTACTGCTCCTGTGAGCCGTGCCAGTCGAGGTGGTCCGAACCCAGCGAGGTGATGGCGATGATCGGCGGGGCGTCTTCGATGTCAACGGTCTGGAAGCTCGACATCTCAGTGACCAACCACCCCTCGGAGGTGTCGAGAGTCGTGTCGTACGGGGGGCGGCCAATGTTGCCCACGGCCAAGGCCTTGACGTCGAGAACATCGAAGAAGAACTTGCTCAGGGAGGTGACGGTCGACTTGCCCTTGGTGCCGGTCACGGCGATGGTGCGCTCCCGGAAGAAGGGCACCATGTAGTAGTTCAACGCCGAGGTGACGTAGACGCCCTGGGCCTCCAGAGCAAGAACGTCGGGGCGACGCCGGGGGATGCCCGGGGTCTTGAAAACGATGTCGCACGTGGCGAGTGCTTCGAGGCCGCCATCATCGGTCTTCAGAATCTGGGCGCTCTCGCCGGGGTTGTCGTCGACCATGACGATGTCGGCCGTCACGCTGCGCAGGGCCATGATGGTCGTGCGACCTTCGAGGCCGATACCCCAGACGCCGACGCGACGGTCAATCAGGTCAAGAAATCCATGTTTGCGGGACACCAGTTACTCCTTGGGGCTCCAACAGTTCGCTCAGTGTACGGTCGGCGCCGGCTTGGGCGGCCACTTCGGCCAGCCACGGGACATCGGCGTAGGCCGGGTCGCTTGCTACGGCCGCCAGTGCTCCGGCGCACTCATCGGGATCGCCGACGCAGTCGAAAGGTTTGTGGTCCAGCCCCAGCCCCACCAGGGTGGCGAGCTGTGGACGGAGTTCGATTTTCGCGAGTGGCTCGTGACCGAAGATTTCTCGCAGGCGCGGACGGGGGAGGAACGGCGCCAGCACCAAGTTGATGAACAGGCACTTGTCGCACTCACCGCACCAGTTCGCCGCGCGCGCCGCCGGGTCGTGGGTGAAGGCCCGGTTACAGCTGCGAAACACCGAGTGGTAGTCCGTCAGGCCGGCGAAGCGTTCAGCCACCCAGAGTTCGCTGCGGTCGCGCAACACGCTGGCCACGGTGAGGCCGCGCCCGAGACGCTCGGCCACCGCGGCCGAGATCAACTGTTCGGCCGCCCAGGACTTGCTCCACTGGTGATTGACGGGCTCGCCGTCGCGCACCAGGTTGGGTACCGACGCCGAGTGCTCGTTGCTCATGGCGACGCCGCCGCGTCCGGTGCGCACGGCCGACGTTGCGGCCAGCAAGGTGACCATGGCCGTCACGGGCACATGACCGAGGAAGAAGCTCGGGCCGGGTGTGCGTATGGCGGAATCGAGAGTGCGGCTGGCTCGAGCGATGGGCAACGTGGTGACCGCCGCGGACGCCTCAAGTGGATCGAATCGCGCCGCCGCGGGGGACACCACGAAGAGCGTTTGGTCGACGTGGGGCCGGAGCTCTTCCACGGTGACAATCGAGTCGATGCCCCCACCGAAGGGGGTGAGAACCGAAGTGGAGTCACCGACGTAGTCAACGGAGTTGGGCTCGGCGCCCCCCTCAATCGTCACGTCGTCGAGCCACAGGTTGTTGCGCACGGCAAACTCGCCCAGGCCCTCGACCAAACAGGCGCGCAGGAGTTCACGGCCGGCCGGACCCACATTGGTGGTGCCGAGGTTTATGTGTCGTGCGGCGCCGGCCTTGTAGTACGAGAGGCCGGCCACGAGGTACCAGACATCCACGACGGCGCGGGCCGCGTCGGTCATCGTTCCACCGTCATCGAAGGTGACGGTTTCGGTGAACGTCAGGTCGTCGAGTCGGTAGTGCGCCCGTACGGTGTCGCCGTCAATGTCGACGCCGAGGTATTCGAAGGTGTCGCGGCGGAACGGGACCGTCGTCACGTCACTCATCGTACGACCCTGCGAGCCACGAGGGCGAAGCGGCCACAGGGGCGTGCCGCGCGGTCGCTGAAGAAGACTTCGCCGCCGTCGGTGACGTGCTGCGCGAAAGTGACCTGCTCGTCGGGCACGCGGGACTCCCGGAGTTGGTGGGAGACCACAGCCCTCAAATCAAGTCGTGATCGGTCACCTTTGTCAGGGCGAAGAGCGTCAGGGCCGCGAGGAACAGCACACCAAGCACCGAGATGAGTGCGACAACGCCGCGTTTCGCCATGAGGTGGAGTATAGCGGCCGGGTTCGCGGCAACCTGCAGGGGCACCGCGGCGTGTGCACGGAAAATCTTTCGCGCCGCGCGTCGGCGAGGGGCGCGGTTGCGGTATACTCAAGATTCCTGCCCGCAAGTTTTCTACCCTTCGTGCGGAAGTGGCGGAACGGCAGACGCGCTAGCCTCAGGAGCTAGTTGGGGCAACCCAGTGGAGGTTCAAATCCTCTCTTCCGCACCATTCGACTCACCTTTCACCTCGCCTTC
>CAXBRI010000188.1:0-2537 GCA_963978125.1 uncultured bacterium
GGCATCATCAAGAAGAACACGGCCGCTCGTTATAAGAGCCGCCTGACGATGCGTCTGCGCAAGCTGGCCGCGTAGTTCTTCCTCTACTTTTTAGATTTCGCATTCGCGGACGGATTCGGTAACCCGAACCCGTCCGTTTTGCGTTTGCGCTAATTGTCGCTAGGCCGCGATGCTTGCTCGATTACAAGCGAATTGATGCTCCCCTTGACGGACTGAAGTTTGAGCCCCCATTGTTCCTGAATCGCCGTGAACAGCGCTGCGGAGGTTTCTTCCGAGCTCAGCCCATCGGCGGATTGATTCGGTGAGCGGAAGGTAAACTCAAGCTGCATGGTGTATTCGCCGGTTAGCCCGGTGCGGTCCACGACGGGACGTCCCAGGTTCGTGTTCGAAGCGGAAAGCAGGTTGGCGACTGCCGGCATGGTGACGCCCTCCATCACAATTCCGGGAGGTCGGAAAAAGGCGGCACAGCGCGGGCCGTTCGGATTCGCGCTTCGAGCCGGGGCAGGTTGACCGCCGCAGGTCCCATCCCAAATGTGGACTTTGGGCCCAAGCCTTTTGTCGGCTCGCGCCACGGTGATTGCGTACATGTTCACTTCCTTAGGTTGGATGCGCAATTTGAGGCCAAAGCGTTCCGCTAACAGAGCCCGTGTCATCAGCCGCCGCTGGGGCAGGCTGGCCCGCTGGTCGGTCTTGGCGTCGATGTCGTAACGATCTTTGTCGGTCCAAGATGGGCCTCCGGAGATCTCAATGTCGGCTCCCATTCCCTCGCTGTAGGCGAACTGGATGATTTGCCGTAGGGTCATGTTGAGGATGGTGAGTCGGCCGGGTGAGGGGCGGATGAATTGTCCTTGGGCATCAGGAGCGGCAGGCTTGATGGTGGCGACCTCAAAGCTCTGCGCATGGAGAGCTGATGAGAGCGCCAATGAGAGCGCCAACAAGATGCGCCAGTGTGAGATGTTCGCCTGCATGGTCGCCAGGAAGTTTTGATCGTTCTGATTCTATCGCAGAGTGTGGAAACACTGCTCCCACCTCGAGTGGAATTTTCAAAGATCGTTCCGCGGTGGTCCTCCGATTTCATCTTGCGATGGTGGAGCGCCCGGAAGACCACCGGGGCGAGTTGAGGAACTGTAAAGAAGAGCCGCTTAGCGGGTCGTCCTTTGGAAAGCAGTGACGAGGGTTTGCTGTGCTAGTGTGCCGCGTACGGCGGCCTGCTGGCCTTTTAACCTGACACTCGACGATTTGACGACAAGGCTGACACTCTCCGCCTCTTGAATAGCCTCCGCCCGGTACGACTGAGCGGAAGCGAAACGAGAACCATGATTCTCACCACTGCCGTGCCCTTTCCACATTACTCGAACAAGCCTTCGGCTGAGTTTTTCACCCCAACTTCGAGCCTGCCTTTCTTTCGGAGCAACGGTGTCCGCTTTCGGCTACATTACTGCAGCATACGCGCGAACGGGTTCACCTCTACGAACGATTTCGATCTGGCCAGATCGTGCCGGGTGAACTGTCCCCGACGCCTGGAGTGTTACACGCGGGTGGGTGTTTGGGGTGGTGGTAGTTCGCTAAGTGGTTGAAGGGTTGAGAAAGATGAGCCACAGATGGGCATGAACTAGGTGCGTGGATCGAAGCCCAGTGCTTGAAGCAGTGCCAGGAAGTCCGGGGGAGGTTCGCAGTCTATGGACACGTTTTCGCGAGTGCGTGGATGAAGGAACTCAAGATGCGTGGAGTGGAGAGCGACGCGAGTGATGCGCCGTTCCAATTTTTCTTCTGGATTGTACTTTCGGTCAGCGATGACGGGGTGGCCGATGGCCGAGAACTGGACACGGATTTGATTTTGTAATCCGGTGACCAGCGAAACTCGGACGAGGGATGCCCCTTTGAGGCGATGTTCGACGGAATATTTGAGTTCCGCACGAGCAGCTTTCGAATTCCGTTTGGTGGACACCCTGTGAAAGGTTCCGTCCTGCCGAAGGTAATGCACGAGGGTGCCTTGTTCCTCGCGAAGATGACCGCGCACGACTGCCAAATATTCGCGAACCGGGGTGTGCTGGATAAACTGCGCGACCAGCGCTTCGCGATCCGGCCAGGTTTTTGCAAAGAGCAGAATGCCGGAGGTGTCACGATCGATGCGATGCACGACAAAGGCCCGCTGCCGCTTGGCTTCCAGGTCTGCTGCGAGAAGAGAGAGGGCAGAGGGAAGATCGCCGGTATCGGTGGGCACCGACAGCAGTTTGGCAGGCTTGTTGAGGACCACAACGGCATCGTCCTGGTAGAGGACGCGAAGCTGCCGCCGGGTCTGCTTTCCTAAACGGCGACCGCCGCCGGGTCGAATGATTCTCATTCCATCGCTATGCCAATCCATCGCTATGCTAGCAGGATCCCGGGCCGACGCGGCGTTGCCTAGACTTTGCGGTGCGTTGAGGTTAAGAGAATAGGCCACGGATGAACACGGATGAACACAGATGAAGGGTGGCCGACAAGCCGGATAGCCCGTCATAATGAGGGTTGAATGAACTCATTCGTGCGAAGTCGTC
>CAXBRI010000189.1:0-2481 GCA_963978125.1 uncultured bacterium
GGTGACAGCCGCGAGATTGACGGACTCAGGCAGTTCGTCCAGCAGGGCCATGGACCGGGCGCGAACTAGCGCGTCCGCGATGAGCGAGTCCGTACGCCCGCCGTGATCGAGCGTCGCGGCCATCGTGTTGTCGGGCATCGTGTTGACGGTCTCTGGAGCCGTCAAAGGGTCGACGTACAGTAGGTCCGAGTAGTCGGGATTCTTGACGGACGTCGATGCCCACAGAGGCCGCTGAACCTGAGCGCCCGCGGCGAGCGTGGCGGTGACGTCCGGACGCTGCACAAAATCCAGGTAGCACTGGTAGGCGGCGGCCACCTGGGCATTCGCCGCGTGACCACGTCGAGGGTCGCCATCGGGAAGCAGAGGATCGATGGCCGAATCGACGCGCGAGACAAAGAAGGATGCGACTGACGCCAATCGTCCGATGTCGTGCCCCGCTTCACGAGCGGAACGAACCCCGGCAAACCAGGCTTCGAGCACCTCGGCGTAACGCGGCACCGAGAAGATAAGGGTCACGTTCACGTTGATGCCGTGCTCCAAGACCTGGGTCACGGCGGGTAGACCCTCCCGCGTAGCCGGAATCTTGATCATCAAATTCGCCCGGTCCACCTCACGGGCCAAACGTACCGCCGCCTCGACTGTTCCTTCGGTGTCGTGGGCGAGACGTGGCGATACCTCGAGCGAGACGTATCCGTCACCGTGGCGTCGTCGGCCGGCGCTGCGTTCCGCATCGGCCTCGTCGTACACGGCACGAAGGACGTCGCACGCGTCCCGGACATCGGCGACTGCCAGAGTTTCGAATACTCGTTCCGGGTCTCGCTCCGTCGATTTGGCCACTAGGTCGTCGTAGGCGCTCGTCGACGAGAAGGCCTTGGCGAAGATGGCCGGATTGGAGGTCACGCCACGAACGCCGTCGGCGACCATTCGCGTCAAAGTCCCGTCTTCCAGCCAATCGCGACGGATGTTGTCAATCCACGGCGATTGGCCTCGCCGTTCGTAGAAATCACGCAAAACCGTCACCGGGCAATCCTTTCGCTCACGTAGCGAGCAACGTTTTCAGCAGTGATGCCGAAGTGAGCGAACACCTGCGACCCAGGTGCACTCACGCCAAAATCGTCGATTCCAATCACTTCATCGGCGTAGCGCTCCCAGCCGAACGGGCTGCCCGCCTCCACCGCCACCGAGGGAATTCGCCCCTTGGCCAACACAGATGCTCGGTAGTCGGCCGGTTGACCCTCGAAGCAACGCCAGCAGGGGAGGGCGACCACTCGCACCGGGACGCCGTTGTTCGCCAGCATGTCGGCCGCGCTCAGAGCCAACGAGACTTCCGAACCAGTGGCAATCAAGGAGAGCTGCGCACTAGCGACCTCACGGACGACATACCCACCACGGTGGGCGTCTCGGAGGCTCGCGGCGGCCTCGTCCCCGGTGAGAACCGGCACGTCCTGGCGCGAGAGAACCAGAGCGGTGGCGGGAGGGTGGGACTGACCTAGGAAGTCCTCCACGAAGCGGAGAGTTTCATTCGCGTCGCTCGGACGCACGACATGCAGTCTCGGCATGGCGCGCAGCGCCGCGAGGTGTTCGATCGGTTGATGCGTCGGACCGTCTTCGCCCACGCCAATGGAGGCGTGAGTAAAGACGAATAGGACGCTGGCGTGACGCAGAGCCGCCAGGCGAATCGCGGGTCGTACGTAGTCCGAAAATACGAAGAAGGTCGAACCAACCGGCCTCACCCCGCCGTGAAGGGCCTGTCCGACCATGATCGCGCCCATCGCGAACTCTCGAACGCCGTAGTAAATCTGCCGGCCTTCGGGATGGGTCAAGCCCTGCGGTACAGCGTTCGGTAACAAAACGCCCGTGTTGTCGGTCAAGTCGGCCGATCCGGTGGTCAGGCCGGGCGTCTGAAAGCCGTAGGCATCGGTCGCCCGTTGCATCGCCTTTCGTGTGGCGACCGAACCCGATTCAAACGTTTCGGCGACCTTTTCGATGTTGGCGGCACCCCGGGTTTCCAGTTGGTGGGTGAGGCGCGCCGCCCGATCCGGCACCCCGTCCATCCGGCCCCGCCACGCATCCAGTGCAGCCTTCTGTGCGACGAGTGACGGTGGCAGGTCCACGGGGAGAGACGCATCGATTGCGAACGGTTCATCCAGTAAGCCCAGGACTCCCTTGGTTTCACTGATGACATCGGCACTGAAGGGTGAACCGTGGGCCTCGCGTCGGTCCATCATGGCGGACGCGGGGAATCCGATGTGGCTGCGGATGATGATCAGCGTGGGCTTCGACGTTTCCGCGATGGCCTCACGAGCAGCTGCCTCCAGGGCCTCAATGTCGTTGGCCTTTTCACCGAGTTCAATAACGTGCCAGCCGTAGGCGCGGAATCGACCCGCCGTGTTATCACCCAACGCCAGTTCCGTCGGCCCGTCGATGGTGATGTGATTGTCGTCGTAGAACACGGTAAGCCGGTCGAGGCCCTGGGCGCCC
>CAXBRI010000190.1:0-2477 GCA_963978125.1 uncultured bacterium
GGTGGAGGCTCTCAACATGGCCGCGGGAGCCACGGGCCGCTCGCGCATGTTGGTCTCGGCCGGTGTGCACCCTCACTGGCTCGCCACGGCGCGCACCTTCGCCGCCGGCACCGGGCACGACATCGTGATCGTGCCCCTGGTCAATGGTGTGACCGACTGGGCCGCGGCACCGAGGGGTGACGTCGCCGCCGTCGTGGGTGCGTACCCGAACTACCTCGGTGGCCTCGAAGACCTCACCCCGGCACGGGGGCTGGCCGACGACGAGGGCGCGCTGATGGTCGTGGCCGCCGATCCCGTTGCCGCCGGTGTCTTGAAAACTGCTGGTCAATGGGGCGCCGACATCTTCGTGGGAGAAGGTCAGCCCTTCGGTACGGCCCTCTCCTTCGGTGGGCCCTACCTAGGTCTGTTCGCCTGTTCCGAGGCCCAACTGCGCCGCCTACCCGGTCGCATTGTGGGTGAGACGGTTGACGTCGACGGTCGTCGCGCCTACGTGACGACGTTGCGCGCTCGCGAGCAGGACATTCGCCGTGAGAAGGCCACGTCCAATATCTGTTCGAATCAGACTCTCATGGCGGTGGCCGCGGCCATCCAGCTGGGCTGGCTCGGCACCCAGGGTCTGCGTGAAGTGGCCACGCGCTGCGCGCAGGGTGCCCATTACCTCTTTGAAGGCCTGACGGCATTGCCCGGGGTGATTGCGACCCTGCCGTCGCCCTTCTTCCGTGAGTTCGCGGTGACGTTGCCGGTGGATGCCCACGAGGTGGTGGAGGCGATGGCCGGTGAGGGAATCCTCGCGGGTGTCGCGCTGAGTTCGTTGTTGTCGGGCGAGTCCTCGCACGCGGGCGTCGACGAGGCGAAGACGCTGCTCGTCGCGGTGTCCGAACGCCGTACCCGCGCCGAAATGGACCGTTACGTCGACGTCATGCGAAAGGTGGTCTCATGAGCGCTCCCGGTGGCCGCGCGTCGTCCGCGCCGTTGATGGGTCGCGACAGCGAACCCACACTCTTTGAACTGTCGTCGCCCGGTCGTAGCGCCTATCAGTTGCGCACGACCGATGTCCCGGCTATTTCGCTTTCAGACCTCGTTCCCGCGGAGCATCTCAATCTCGACGTCATTGACGTCGCCGAGGTGTCTGAACGTGACCTCGTCGCCCACTTCACTCGTCTGACCCACCGTCAGTTCTCGGTCGATCTCGGGATGTACCCCTTGGGGTCGTGCACCATGAAGTACAACCCCAAGTTCTGTGATGCGGTGGCGGCCGACCCCGGACTCAACACCGTGCATCCGGCGGCCCCCGCCTCGCTGACCCAGGGTTGGTTGGAGTTGCTCGTCACTCTCGAGGAGCGTCTCTGCGCCGTTACTGGCATGGCCGCCGCCACTCTCCAGCCCGCCGCAGGGGCGGCCGGTGAACTCACGGGATTGCTGTTGATTCGCGCCTATCACTCGGCCAACGGGGATCCGCGCAAGCGCATCTTGATTCCCGACTCGGCACACGGCACGAACCCAGCCTCGGTCACGCTCGGTGGCTACGAGGTCACAACAATCCCTTCGGGCGATAACGGACTCGTGGATCTCGCGGCACTGAAGTCCTCCCTCGGCCCCGACGTGGCGGGCATCATGCTGACGAACCCCAACACGGCCGGACTCTTCGAAGAGGAAATTGCCGAGATTGCCGACGCCGTGCACGGCGTGGGCGGACTTCTGTACTACGACGGGGCCAATCTCAACGCGATTTTGGGTGCGGTGCGCCCCGGGGATATGGGTTTCGACGTGGTGCACATGAACCTTCACAAGACCTTCGCCACCCCCCACGGTGGGGGAGGCCCCGGTGCCGGTCCCGTGGCGGTCTCCGAGCGCCTCGTTCCGTTTCTCCCCGGGCCCCGTCCGGCCCGCGAGGCCGACGGGGGTTTCGCGTGGGTGACCCCGCCCCGGTCGATTGGCCGGGTGCACGGTTGGCACGGCAACGCCCTCGTACTCGCGCGTGCTCTGGCCTACATCTGCGTTCACGGAGCGGACGGCCTGCAACGCGTCTCCCAGCACGCGGTGTTAAACGCCCGCTGGCTGCGGGCCCGTCTCGCTGAGGTTCTACCTGCGGCGTACGACCGGCCGTGCATGCACGAGTGCACGCTGACGGCGACACCTCTGAAGACGGCCGGGGGAGTGCGCGCCCTGGACGTCGCCAAGGCCCTGCTTGACGAGGGCTTCCACGCCCCGACGACTTACTTCCCTTTGATCGTCGATGAGGCTCTGATGTTCGAACCCACCGAGACGGAGAGCCCTCAGACGCTCGAGGCGTTGGCCCAGGCTCTGGAGAGCATCGTGACTCGTTCACACGACGACTTGGTCGAATCGCCGCGCCAGACGCCGGTGCGTCGTCTCGACGAGGCCCGCAGTTACCTCAACATCGACACCGGACGGGTACGTCTCGGTGAACTCGAGACAGCGATCTCCGAGCCGAATCTCTGGGACGACCAGGACCG
>CAXBRI010000191.1:0-2458 GCA_963978125.1 uncultured bacterium
TTTTTTTTCAAGCAGAAGACGGCATACGAGATAAGGCCACGTGACTGGAGTTCAGACGTGTGCTCTTCCGATCTCCCAGGCTTGTACCGCCGCGAATCCCAGGGACGAGGCGACCAAGGCAATGGCCAAGATGATTCGACGCACGAGGTGACGGTAGCCACGTGACGAACGAACTGGTGCCCGAATTCCTCAGAAACGCTTGAGTCTTGACCATCTAGTTACCCGATCTCAAGTGGGGGCGGTGACGTGGATTGGCCACTATTGAGCCGTTTTCCCGCTCCGTTCTTGCCGTGTCGAAGGAGTAGACGAATGGGCCTTTGGCATGTCGTGGTCCGGTCAGGTCGGGGTCAGAAGCGGGGGATTGGTCGGCTGCAACCCAAGCGACATGTGGCGCGGGGCTCTAGTATCTCGGCCATGACCAGCGAACTGCGCAACCTTGTGAACGGCGTCCTCTCGGACAAGATGCTTCTCAATCACCCCTTCTACCGACGTTGGGAAACTGGCAAGCTTGAAGCGGGCGAGCTCACGTCCTACGCCGAGCAGTACCGCCACTTTGAAGCGATGTTTCCGGCGTTCCTGCGTCGCCTCGCGGAATCTCTCCCCGAGGGCATTGCGCGCACGAACGTGGAGATGAACTTGGCAGATGAGACTGGCGAGCCGTCGCACTTGGATCTTTTCGAGTCCTTCGCGGCCCATTACGGCGCTGCGTCGGTCCAACCCAGTGCCAAGATGATTGCTTTAATGGCGGCATACGAGAGCGTGCTGACCGCCGGGCCCAACACTGCGCTCGCCGGACTGCTTGCGTACGAAGCCCAGGGTGACGCCATTGCACGGACGAAGGCCGAAGGACTCCGTGATTTCTACGGTGCGACGGACGAGGCGATGCGCTTCTGGCTTGAGCACAGCGAGATTGAGGGCGACCACTCGACGTGGACGTATGAGGCTCTCGTCGCGCAAGAAGCCACCCAGGACGAAATTGTCGTCGGCCTGAACACCGTGGCGCGGGCCTGGTGGGAATTCCTCGACGAGCGAGAATCGCTGGCTCAAGTCGCCTAAGCGACTGCTCTCGGTCGCGGAGGGCAGAAGCCAGAAATTGGCGACGTGGCGAAATGCTCGGAATACTGCAGGATTTCGAAGCCGAGGATTCGAGGCCACATAGCGATACCTGCGGATTCCTCGCTTCAGGCCCCGACGTTCATTCGCGTTGTCACGGTGAGAGCGTGAATCGGCCAACATTCGAACCGACTCAACCCGGCGGCTGTTTTTGAGTCGCTTGAGTTCGAACTAACTGGCCACTTCTGATTGGATCCTGTGTGCGGACGATGAAGTGGCCAGTAGTTCTCCTGACGAGCCATTTTGCGTGTGATTCTTGGTGGAGGTGCTGGGAATTGAACCCAGGTCCGTCGGCTTCTTAGTGATCCTTCTCCGAGCGCAGCTAACGGGAGATTGTCGGAGTGGCCTCTGTCGTCAGCACCGGCGACCACTCTTAGTCAACTGAAGTGTCCCTAGGCGGTCGTTGACGAACCGCGGAGGTGAGTCCCACTAAATGACGCCCGAACTTGGACCGCGGGACTGGGCCCAAGGGGACGTGCTGCCTAAGCAGCAAGCACAAGCTGAGGCTTGGCGTTTATTTTTTGTTTCCGGCTCTTTTTCGTGGTTCCGGAGACCACGGCTCGCTTCTCTCACCTTGACGACCAACGTCGAAACCAATCACCCCCGTATCGCAGCCACGGTGGCCGCACCATCAGGATACCGGCAGGTGGTGACACGAGTCTGGGCAGCAAAAAACCCCGGCAGCCCGAAGGCCGCCGGGGTTTTTTGACTACTGGACTAACTAGTTGCCGGTCTTACGCGTACCCATCAGCGGGTGCAAGATGGTGTACAAGAAGAAGGCCAGGGCGAAGCCCACGAAGAACCCGATGTCACCGAGTCCCGGGTTGTGCTTCGGGAAGTAGCCGGTGTAGTACACCTGGTCGGCGAAGAGCGCGACCGAGAGAATCACCGCTGTGATGAAGGCGAACGGTCCGGCCGGGTTCTCCTGGTGTGAGTAGAGCAGGCCCTGAACGGACGAGCCCCCTCGCATCAGGCGGTCGGCGAACATGATGCCTAACCACGGTCCGATCCAGTACGCAACGACGAGGAGGAAGTTCTCCAGGTTGTTGGCCGGGTTGCCCATTGCCCAGTGGGCGAGCAGGTAACCCAGGACACCGAACAAGATGGCAGTCGACGCGCGCAGCCAGTGAGTCTTGAGCTTCACGCCAGCGGCGAGGAAGGACATCGAACCCGAGTAGATGTTGAGCACGTTGGCGCAGATTGAGCCCAGAACGATGCCAATCAGGATTAGCTTGCCGAGCCAGCCCGGAAGGAAGGCAGTGAACTCACCGACCGGATTGGTGTTCGCGCCGTAGGAGTGCATACCCGCGCTCACCGCGGCGATGCCCACAACCTCAAGGATGAT
>CAXBRI010000192.1:0-2402 GCA_963978125.1 uncultured bacterium
GTGTACTTGTCCTTCTCTTCCGAGCGGACGGCGACAACCTGCAGCTGATCCACCTTCAGAACGGTGACGGGCACATGCTCCCCGGCGTCGTTGAAGACGCGGGTCATGCCGACCTTCTGGGCGACGAGACCGCAACGCATGGTCTGTTCCTCTTCCCTGTCTCTCTTAAGCGCCGAGCTTGATCTCGACGTCGACACCCGAGGCGAGGTCGAGCTTCATCAGCGCGTCCACGGTCTGGGGGGTCGGGTCGACGATGTCGAGAACGCGCTTGTGGGTGCGAATCTCGAACTGCTCGCGCGACTTCTTGTCGATATGCGGCGAACGGTTGACCGTGAACTTCTCGATACCCGTCGGCAGCGGAATGGGCCCGCGAACCTGCGCGCCCGTCCGCTTGGCCGTGCTCACGATCTCGCTGGTCGACTGGTCGAGCACGCGGTGATCGAAGGCTTTCAGCCTGATGCGGATATTGGTGTTGTCCATGGCCATGATCGGTCTCGCTTCCGGATCGGTTACTTGACGATCTTGGTGACGACGCCGGCGCCGACGGTGCGGCCGCCCTCGCGGATGGCGAAGCGCAGGCCCTCGTCCATCGCGATCGGCTGGATCAGCTCCACCGCCATCCGCGCGTTGTCGCCCGGCATCACCATCTCCGTGCCTTCCGGCAGGCTCACCACACCCGTAACGTCCGTCGTCCGGAAGTAGAACTGCGGACGGTAGTTCGTGAAGAACGGCGTGTGACGGCCGCCCTCTTCCTTCGTCAGGATGTACGCCTCGGCCTCGAAGTTCGTGTGCGGCGTGATCGAACCCGGCTTCGCCAGAACCTGGCCACGCTCGACGTCCTCACGGCCAACGCCACGCAGCAGCGCGCCGATGTTGTCGCCCGCCTCGCCCGAGTCCAGCAGCTTGCGGAACATCTCGACGCCGGTAACCGTCGTCTTCGTCGTCGCCTTCAGGCCGACGATCTCGACTTCCTCACCGACCTTCACGATGCCGCGCTCGACGCGGCCCGTCACAACCGTGCCGCGGCCCGAGATCGAGAACACGTCCTCGATCGGCATCAGGAACGGCTTGTCCTTGTCGCGCGTCGGCTGCGGAATGTACTTGTCCACCTCCGCCATCAGCTTCAGCACCGCCTGCTCGCCAAGCTCCGGGTTCTTGTCCTCAAGCGCCATCAGCGCCGAACCACGCACCACCGGGATGTCGTCGCCCGGGAACTGGTAGCTCTTCAGAAGCTCGCGAACTTCCAGCTCGACCAGGTCCAGAAGCTCCGGATCGTCGACCATGTCGCACTTGTTCATGAACACGACCAGCGCCGGAACGCCGACCTGACGCGCCAGCAGGATGTGCTCGCGGGTCTGCGGCATCGGGCCGTCGGCCGCCGACACCACCAGGATCGCGCCGTCCATCTGCGCCGCGCCCGTGATCATGTTCTTCACGTAGTCCGCGTGGCCCGGGCAATCCACGTGCGCGTAGTGCCGGTTCGCCGTCGCGTATTCCACGTGGCTCGACGCGATCGTCAGAATCTTCGTCTCGTCCCGACGCCCCTGCGATTCCGACGCCTTTGCCACTTCGTCATACGGCACGAACTTCGCCCACCCCTTGTCCGCCGCCACCTTCGTCAACGCCGCCGTCAGCGTCGTCTTCCCGTGGTCGATGTGGCCAATGGTCCCGACGTTCACGTGTGGTTTTGACCGATCGAATTTCTCTTTCGCCATATGCGTCGTGTGCTCGCTCTAGAAGTGAAGACCGCGTCTCGTTGAACTCAACTCCAACCTAACAACCCGTCACGATGGCCACGTGCCACTGTCTCCGGCACCGGGACTCACGGAAGCGGAAGCTGGAGCCGATGACCAGGATCGAACTGGTGACCTCGTCCTTACCAAGGACGTGCTCTGCCAACTGAGCTACATCGGCCTTCGTGCTCACTGCACTTCCCGGTCGCACCGGCGCCCGGACTTCTTACAGAATCATCGCCCGAAGCGATCCATTCGTCGAAGGATGGAGCGGGAGACGGGGATCGAACCCGCGACCAACAGCTTGGAAGGCTGTGACTCTACCACTGAGTTACTCCCGCTCACGTCCACGCCACAGGAGGGCCATTCTCCTCATCCACGGCGGCCTTACTGGTGGCGAGGGAAGGATTCGAACCTTCGAAGCCGCTAGGGCGACAGATTTACAGTCTGCTGCGTTTGACCGCTTCGCTACCTCGCCGTCTCTCTGTGTTGTGGAAACGCGCTGTATTCCTGAACGTTTCTTTTCAAGACGATGGAGCTGGCGAAGGGATTCGAACCCCCGACCTGCTGATTACAAATCAGCTGCTCTACCGGCCTGAGCTACGCCAGCACAAAACGCGAACTTTAGCACAACCTATGCCAGCCCGCAACCTACTGAGCCGAGCTGCC
>CAXBRI010000193.1:0-2388 GCA_963978125.1 uncultured bacterium
AGTTCGTCACGCTCGAAGCGCATCCGCGGGCCGCGTCCGAACCCCAGGCGCCGACGGGCGAGTTCGTCACCGATTTCCTCCACGGTGATGGGCAGGCCGGCCGGAAGACCTTCCACGATGACCGTGAGCAGAGGTCCGTGACTCTCACCGGCAGTTAGAAAGCGCAACATTGACCAATTCTACGCAAACGCGCAGGGGTCAGTCGCGGGCGTAGAAGGGGTTCTCCCCCGACGCGTGGTCCGTGACGTCGCGCACGTCGGTCAACTCCTCGATGGCCGCACGCAGCGACTTCTCGATACCCGACGACAATGTCATCCGACTCATCGCGCAACCTTGGCATCCCCCCGAGAGGCGGATGTAGGCGACACCGGACGATTCGTCCATCGCTACGAGGTCGGCCCGGCCGCCGTGCGCGGCGATGGAGGGGTTGACGTCCTGCTCGAGAACCTCGATGGCGCGCACCGCGAGAGGGCCCTCGATGCCCAGCGCCAGGATTTCGTCGGGCACGCCCGGGTTCAGTTCCTCGGGAGTCGGGGCGTTGGGGTTCACCAGAACTAGGCCACCACCACCGTCGGCGGCGAACTCGAGGCGGCTGCCGCGCAGCCTCGACACCGAGGCGGCGGGAACGACGATCGTCACGTCGCCGTCACGACCTACGGCCGCGTCATCAGAGGCGTGCGACAACTCGGAGAAGTAGAGATCGTAGGAGTAGCCCGGTCCTCGCGTACCCGTCACTTCCACCCACAACGCGAGGTCAGCCGCACCTTCTTCGGCCGCCAGGGCGTCTAGAACCACGTCGCGCGCCTCGTCGCTCAAAGTCAGAACATCGAACGTGGTGTCACTCGTCACGTCATTCAGTGTAAGGGGGTGCTCTCACATCCCCGTCAAGTAGCGTGGCGAGACGTGACCGCCATTCCCGCCGATGCCCACGAGTGGATCGCCTTCGAGGACCGACACCGCGAGCGAACCTGGATGTTCGACGTGACGTTCCTCGAGAGCAATTGGAGTTGCATCTTCGGCGCGGGTTGTCAGGGTGTGTTGACGGGGCCGGCCGAAGAACAGGCGCAGGGCTGCTGCTCGTACGGCGCGCACCTGTCCGACGAGAAGGATCGCAAGCGGGTCGAAAAGGCCGCCAAGCGCCTGACCGACGATCAATGGCAGTTCCGCGCCAAGGGCAAGGACGGCACGACGCGCGTCAAGAAGAATGGCGAGATCATCACCAAACTCGTGAAGGACGCCTGCATCTTCTTGAACCGCCCTGACTTTCACCGGGGACCGGGTTGCGCCCTCCACCTGCTCGCCATGGACAACAACGAGAGCTACATCCCCCTCAAGCCCGAAGTGTGCTGGCAGGTGCCGCTCCACCGCGACGACGAAGTTGGCGATGACGGGCACGTGGTCACGCGAATCGGACAGTGGAACCGCCGTGACTGGGGAGCCGGTGGCGAAGACTTTCACTGGTGGTGCACCCAGGACGACACCCGCGCCTTCGTCGGCCAGACGCGGGTCGTCGACTCGATGCGCGAGGAATTGATCGCGATGGTGGGCGACGAGGTGTACACCGACCTACTCGCCTACATGGACAGCCGTCGCGCCGCACCGGCGCCGACCCGACTCGCGCACCCCGTTCGACGCGCGAAGTAACTCAGCCCTCGGCGGCCAGCGGGTCGTCTTCAGTGGAGACGGTGCGGGGCAACGAACCGAGGATTTCGTCAAATCGGTCCTCTTCCGCGAGGCACCATTCGGCGTGAACGTCCTCAGGGGCGGCGCCGCACTCGTCACACGCGGTGGCGCGAGGCCCCGTCGAACGCTTGAGTTCGCGGGCTTCGACAAATCGACGGTGGCGACCCTTTTTCACGTCTCACTCCTCACCGGCCCCGGGCGCTACCGCACCGCGACCCTTCCGGAAGAACCGGAATGAGTCATCATCCTACCAACTGCCCGTCACCCGCACACCTAGCCCGTACGATTCCCCCGTGGCCCAATTCGACCCCCAGGACATGATTGTGCGTTTCCGCGAGCGCGCCGAGGCCGTTCGGCGGCGAGGCCTCCCCCCGGTCGAAGGTCCCGAGCGCCAGCGCTTCATCGAAGCGGCCCAGACCGACTTTCAGGACTTCGCGATGATCGGTGACGCCACGGCCACCCTCGCCGACGGGATTCTGCGGCTCGAGATCGACCTTCGCCCCCGGCCCTAGCGGGTCGCGACGTCCAGGCGGGCCCGGCCCTCGGCGAGAGACGCCATGCCCGACCGTAACGAGGCGAGAGCCAGTGACTCGTACCCCGCTGCGCGCGCGGCGTAACAACGGTTCGCCCCGGCCCCGAAGTCGTCGTAGGCATGCCCGAGCAGCGTCGTCGCCTGATCGTCGGGCGTGGGCAGCGCGGAGTTGG
>CAXBRI010000194.1:0-2386 GCA_963978125.1 uncultured bacterium
CCAACGTAGGCTCATTTTGCCGTGTCCCTCCTCGTCCGTCACCGAACAATCCTGGCGCTGTCAATTCTCGCTTTGGGCGTTGGCCTGCTTCCTGCGCCCTTCGCACGCGCCGCCGACGGCCGGGTTGTCGTCGCCCATGCCACCACCATCTCGGCCTCAGACCAGGTAGAGCGCACGGACGCACCGGCGACTTTCAGTGTCGCACTGACGTCGGCCCACGCCTCTGACCTACAGCAATTCCTCTCCGATGTCACGAACCCGTCGTCCCCGCAGTACCACCATTTCTTGACGGCCACCCAATTCGCAACCCGCTTCGGGGCCTCACCCGAGTCAATCACTCGGGTGAGGAACTACTTCGCGCAGTTCGGCGTCAGGGCGCACGGGGTGAGCCGTGGTCACGTATTACTGCACCTGTCGGGTTCGACTCAGTCGATTGCTCACGCCCTCGCTGCCCGGGTCGTGGCGGTACGACACCCCAGCGGGGACGTGGCCGCAGTCTTGCGCTCGGTCGCCACGATGCCCGCCAGTGTCGCCCGCGACGTGGCCGGCATCGCCGGTCTCGGCGGAACGCTCTGGGGCAGCCACAGCTTCCCCCGCACGGGGTCGACCAACGCTCCGTCGGAGCCCTCCACCCTCGGGTGTGACACTTCAACAACCGGCCTCGAGTCGGGTTCCACCATCGGGCAACAGGGCCTCTCCGTGATGCAGCAAGCCGTCCTCTACGGGCTCGATCATCAGTGGTCGGCGGGCAATGACGGCACCGGTCAGACCATCGGCGTGTACGAACTCGCGGTGACCAATTCCAGTGACCTGACGAACTTCGCCAAGTGCTACTGGCCACCCAGCAAGTACCCCGGCATTGTCAAACACGTCAGTTACGTGAACGTCGACAACGGCCCGTCAGACAATCTCACCGTCGAGGCAACGATGGACGTGGAAGAAGTTATGGCCCTCGCGCCCGGCGCCTCCATCACCGTGTACCAGGGTCCCAACAACGCCGCCGGTACGGTCGACACGTACGCCCGGATCGCCGATGACGCGACCGCTGAGAATCCCGGACCGACGGTGATCAGTGTCTCGTGGGGACTCTGTGAGGCCGACCCCACGGGCGCAATTCAGGCAGAAGCGGCAATCTTCAACCAGATGGCCGCCGAAGGCAAGTCCGTGATCGCCTCGGCGGGAGACGGGGGCGCCTATGACTGTGCGGGGCAACCCAACACCGTGGCGGTCGATGACCCCGCCTCACAGCCTCTGGTCACCGGAGTAGGCGGACTCACGGTGACGGGACTGAACCCGGTTGACTATTCCAACTGGTCCAGCGGAGGCGGCGGCATCTCGACGGTCTGGGGCCGTCCCTCGTACCAAACGGCCCCAGGAATGACCGACAACACTCCGCCTCAAAGTGGTGACCCGATGCGGTTAGTCCCCGACTTGGCGGTGATGGCAGACAGCAACACGGGCTTCGTCGGCTACTTCACCCAGGGATCCGATCCCAATCGTTGTGTTGGCTGGTGCGGGATCGGTGGCACGTCAATCGGCTCGCCCATCGTCTCGGCCATCGTCGCCACCGCCCAACAGGCCTGCCCTGACGTCGCGCCCTTTGGGCCATTGAACCCCGCGCTGTATTCGATGTCTATCGGTAACAGCAACGGATTCACCGCCGGCTTCACCGACGTCGTGAACGGTTCAGGTAATGGTGTGTACAAACCGGACGTCGGGTATGACCTCGTGACGGGACTCGGTGCGCCCAATCCCGACACCTTCGTGTCGTCACTGTGTGCCGTCGAACGGTCTTTCGCCGCCAGTGCCACGACCACTACGACGAGTACGACCACTACCACGCAACCGGTCTTGACCAAGCCCGGAGTGCCGACGTGGAAGTCGGCCACTGCATTGAGAGCAGGACTGCAGCTCGTCGTGTTCGCACCCACGGTGACGGGTGGCACCTTGGGCCTTTCGTATAGTTATTCGCTCACCGGGGGTAGAACCTGGGTGACCGTCCGTGGCGTGTTCTTGCCGACCCAACGTGTGGTGACTATCAAGGTCAGCAATCTGCCCCACAACAAGGTGTACACAGTCGCCGTGCGCGCACAGAACGTTGTCGGGTCCGGGCCGGCGAGTCCTTTCAAGACGCTGAAGACGAAGTAAGTCTCTGACCATCCCCACGCGAGGGGGCACTCGTAAACTGCGCTGAGCGGCCGTGGTCGCGACGCCCATCATGAAACGTCTCGCCCTCGTCACCGTGCTGCTCTTGAGCGGCGTGTTCGCCACTGCGGTGTCCCGCGCCACCCCCAACCCCACGGTGTCCACCCCCACCGGTCAGCCCCTCTTCCAGTTCGTCAACAGCGGAGTGGGCCCCTTACCCTGGAATGCCCAGCCGTTATCG
>CAXBRI010000195.1:0-2383 GCA_963978125.1 uncultured bacterium
GAGTCCGTTCAGGCGGGCGGCCGCGTTGATGCGTGCGATCCACAGACGGCGGAACTCACGCTTGCGCACACGACGGTCGCGGTACGCGTAGTTGCCGGAGCGCTGAACCTGCTCCTTCGCACGCCGGTACGACGAGTGCTTGGTGCCCCAGTACCCCTTGGCCTGGGCAAGAACCTTGCGGCGCTTCTTGCGCGCATGGACTCCACGCTTGACGCGAGGCATCCCCTACCTCCTTCCCAGCAGGCGAAGGATCGCCTTGTAGTTCGTCTCGTCGACGGCCTGGTCGTGGCCGAAGGCGCGCTTACGCTTCGGGCTCTTCGCCGCTCCCAGATTGTGGCTCTGGTAGGCCTGCCGGCGCGTCAGCTTGCCCGTCGCCGAGACCTTGAACCGCTTCTTCGCTGAGCTGTGCGTCTTCATCTTGGGCATCTCTTACTCTCCTGTCGTGGACTCGTCGGCCGCCGCAGGCGCAGGCTGCGGCTCGCTGGCCTTCTGATCGATCTTGGCCTCAGCGGCCTTCGATCGCTGTAGGGCGGCGAGAGTGGCCGACACGTTGCCCTGGGCCAACTGGGTGTAGACGTTGGTCGCGCCCAACTTGGCACCGTCCGAGGCGAAGAGAGGGTTGTTGGCGGCCGCCTGGCCGTTGGTCACGTAGGCGAACACGGCGGCCGATTTCAGGGCGGCGCGGCCTGAGGCCATCTTGCTCTGAATGGCCGCGACTTCCTCGCGGGTGTGGATGATGGTGCTGTTGATGCGGTTGAGCTTGATCTGGGCGGCGTCGTAGCGCTGGCCCAGCCGGCCGACTCTGGCGTTGATCGAGTCAATCTGACGGAGCAGGGCGTTGGCCTTGGCTCGGGCGTCGGAGATCTTTGAGGCCCCCGCGGGGCGTGCAAAAGCCGGCGCAGTGCTGAGGCACACTGCGACCACGGCCAGAAGGGCGGCGAAGCGGCGCCCTGGCCGGACCGTCGGAGGCGCGAAGCGCGCGACGTCCGTCACGAGAAACAAGGCTACCCGCCCTTTCGCGCACATCGGCGTCGTTGAGGGACTCAACGCGCCCAATCGTCAGAGCACGTACGGAATCATTCTCATATTTCACAAGCCGGAACGGGTCCGATTTTCAAGAAATAGGATTTCGCCCATGTCTGCTCGCTCTCGCCACCTGCCGCGTCGTTCCAACCTGTCGACGCCCGGCTCGTCCGACCGTTTTCTCGCCAAAGCCCCGACCACGCAGGCCGACTTCTCCTTCCTCGACCTCGAGGACTCGTGCGCTCCGAATGAAAAGGTGGCGGCGCGCGCCCGTGTGGCCCACGCCATCCGTACTTTCGATTGGGACGACCGCGTGATATGCGTGCGCGTGAACGCCTGGGACACGCCCTGGACTTACGGCGACGTGATCGAGGTCGTCGGCACCGCCGGCCCGCGACTCGACGAGATCATGATGCCCAAGGTTCAGAACGCGGCCGAGGTCAAGGCCATGGACCTGCTGCTCACCCAGGTCGAGCGCAACGCCGGTCTGCCCGTCGGTCACATTGGCCTCGAGTGCCAGATCGAGACGGCCGAGGGCCTCATCAACGTCGAGGAGATCTGCGCCGCGAGCCCGCGCATCGAGTCCATCGTCTTTGGCCCGGCTGACTTCGCCGCCTCGATCGGTATGCCGGTGACGACCATCGACGAGACGATTCACCACGCACCGTCGAACCCGTTCAGCTACGTCTTCGCCAAGATTTTGATGGCCGGCCGCGCCAACGGTCTGCACGTCATCGACGGACCGTTCCTCAAGGTGCGTGATCTCGACGCTCTGCGCTTCGCCGCGTCGATCACCGCGTCCTACGGTTTCGACGGCAAGTGGGCGCTCACCCCGGACCAGGCCATCGTGCTCAACGAGGTGTACACGCCGAGCCAGGACCTCTTCGACAAGTCGTACGACATCCTCGACGCATACAAGGTTGCGACCGAACAGGAGCACAAGGGTGCCGTGATGTTCGGTGACGAGATGATTGACGAGGCCTCGGCCAAGATCGCGAACTCCTTCGTGACCCGTGGCACGCGAGCGGGCATGCGCCGCTCCACTCCCACCGCGTAGCACGGGGACGTTCGTCAGTACCTGACCTAGTCAGTCGGGTTTGTGGGCGTTAATAGGAATCATTCCCGTTAGGGTGGGGAAGTGACCCTTCTGGCCGACGCCCCCGCGCCACGCCTCGCGCGATTTCGCGCCGCCTTCAGCCCCGATGAATGGCGTCGTCTCATGGGCATGCTCGGATTCATCGCCTTGTTGCACGTGGTCGGAATCACCTTGCTGGTGCTGGCCTCGGGTCACCACTATCACGTGAGCCAGGGCAAGGTCTTCGGCATCGGTACCGGGGTGCTCGCCTACACCTTGGGTATG
>CAXBRI010000196.1:0-2381 GCA_963978125.1 uncultured bacterium
AGCCACTCTGGCCGAACTGGGTTCACCGTTGTTGCTGTCGGCGTCGAACAAGACCTTTCTCGGCGTCCTCTTCGATGAGGAAGTAACCGATCGCCGTGAGTCGTCACTGGCCGCCGCGGGCTTGGGGATCGTGGGCGGATGTCGCGTCCTGCGGGTTCACGATGTGCGTGGCACCGTTCGGGTGCGAGACACCCTCACGGCCGTGTGGGAGGCCGCGTGAGCCCGGTGTCACTGGCTATCACGGGTTCCGACCCCGTACTCGTTGCCGATGAAGTGCAGCGACGGGTGGAGGCAGCTCTCAATGGCCGAGACCCCGTCGAAGTCCTGACCAGCGTGACGGTTGCCGATTCTCGTCCCGAGGGTGACACCACCCTCCGGGACATTCTGAACGCCCTCTCCACGCCGTCCTTGTTCTCTCCTGAGCGCATTGTCGTCGTGCGTTCGGCTCACAACCTGCGTAAAGACGAGACCGACCCGATTGTGGAGTGGTTGGCCAACCCCTTGGAGGGCGTCTCGCTCATTGTGGGCGTGGTGGGTAAGAAAGACGCCCTCGCCAAAGCCTGCGAAGAGTCGGTCTCCGTCGGTGGTGGAGATGTGGCCGAAACGGTCACGGCTCTCTTGCGCCACGCCGGTCTCACGTTCAATGTTGATGTTCCGCGAACTATCGCCGAACAGATGGGTGAGGACCAGTCGCGCCTCGACCAGTTAGTTCGAACTCTCCTCGCGACCTACGGCGAGGGTCACAAACTGAGCCGGGATGATGTCGAGCCCTACCTCGGTGAACGTGGGGGAGTGCCCACCTGGCAACTGACGGCCGCCATTGAACGCGGCAACGTCGCCGAGGCGCTGTCGGTCATGCACCGCCTGCTCGATTCTCGGGAACGACGCGGACTCCAACTCGTGGCCACCTTGCAGTTTCACTACCTACGCCTGTGCCACGCACTGGCGAAGTCGCAGGGCGAGTGGTTCGACTCGGGTCAGTTCAAGGGATTCAGTCCGAAGCGTCTCGAAGTCACCGAGAAGATTGCCCGCGGACTCGGGCCCCAGAAACTCGCGACGGCGGTGCACTGGATCGCTGAAGCCGACTTGGCGATGAAGGGTGGCGCGTCGTACGGGGGGCGAGACCTCGACAGCGACGAGGATCCGACCGAGCGAACGGTTTTGGAGATTCTGATTGCGCGACTGGCCCGATTGGGCCGGGCGAGGGGCTGAACTAGGCCTGAGCCTTCAGGGCGTTCAGGCGCTTCATCAGGCCGCTCTTCTTGTTGGCGGCCTGGTTCTTGTGAATGACACCCTTGGCGGCGGCCTTGTCAATGCGCTTGACGGCGGCGCGAAGAGCGGTCTCTTCGTTCTCCGAACCCACGGCGGCCACGGCGTTCTTCATGCGGGTACGCACTTCGGAGCGGACGGCCTTGTTGCGCTCGCGAGCGACCTCGTTCTGCTTGTTGCGCTTGATTTGGCTCTTGATGTTTGCCATGGGTGAATACGACCTCGTTCGTGATGCCGACGTCTCGGCAGGCTGGACAATGCTAGCAGAAGGGCCCGAAATCCCTCCAGGGCCGGGGAATTTCACGGAATGGGCGGTAGCCTGAGTGAGCCGTGGCTTCCCCTTCCGTTGACTCCCGCCTGATTCGAAACATCAGCATCATTGCCCACATTGACCACGGCAAGTCGACGCTGTCCGACCGCATCCTCGAGATCACGGGGGCCGTTGATCCCCGCCTGATGCGGGCCCAGTACCTCGACTCCATGGACATCGAGCGCGAACGCGGCATCACCATCAAGGCTCAGAACGTCCGGGTGGGATTTGAGGGTCACATCATTCAGCTGATTGACACCCCCGGCCACGTGGACTTCGGATACGAAGTGTCCCGTTCGCTGGCCGCCTGCGAAGGAGCCATCTTGTTGGTGGACGCCAGTCAGGGCATTCAGGCTCAAACGTTGGCGAACTGTTATCAGGCCATTGACAACAACCTCGAAATCGTGGCCTGCCTCAACAAGATCGACCTGCCGGCCGCTGACCCTGAACGTTGCCGCGAAGAAATCGAGCGGGTACTCGGTATTCCGGCCAGCGAGATCTTGGCCATCTCGGCCAAAACCGGTGAAGGCGTGCCCGAGTTGCTGCGTGCCGTTATCGAGCGCGTGCCGGCGCCACAGGGGAACCCCGACGATCCCGTGCGCGCTCTGGTCTTCGACTCCCACTACGACCAGTACCGCGGAGTGGTCTCATCTATTCGACTCATCGACGGAACCCTGCGGGCCGACACCAAGATCAAGATGATGCAGTCGGGTGCGACCCACGAAATCGAAGAACTCGGCATTCGCACCCCCGACATGATCAGGGTCCCGCAGTTGGGTCCCGGGGAAGTGGGTTACCTCAT
>CAXBRI010000197.1:0-2377 GCA_963978125.1 uncultured bacterium
CATCTTGATCGTGCCGCTGTTTCATGTCACGGGTTGCGTGCCGGTCATGCTGTCGTGTTTCATGTGGCACTTCAAATTGGTGATGATGTACCGGTGGGAGCCCGAGCGCGCCCTGCAACTCATTGAGCGTCATCGGGTCACGAACTTTGTGGGCGTACCCACTCAGTCGTGGGACATGCTCGAGTGCCCCAACTTCGATAAGTACGACACCTCGTCGCTCATCGCCATCGGCGGCGGCGGGGCGCCGGCGCCGCCCAAGCTCGTGGACCGCGTCTCCAAGTCCTTCAAGAAGGGTGGGCCGACGCTGGGTTACGGCATGACCGAGACCAATGCGTACGGACCGGGGAACTCGGGTGCCGACTACCTGGCACGCCCGACGTCGACGGGCGCCGTGCCGACCATCATCATGGACGTCGAGATTCGTGACGAGAACGGCCAGCCCGTACCCACCGGCGAGAGCGGTGAAGTGTGGATGAAGTCACCGACGCTGATCCGGGGATATTGGAACAAGCCCGAAGCGACGGCCTCGACACTCACCGATGGTTGGTTGCACAGTGGTGACGTGGGTCGAATCGAAGCCGACGGTTTCCTCTACCTCGAGGACCGCCTCAAGGACATGATCATCCGCGCCGGCGAGAACGTCTATTCGGCCGAGGTCGAAGCGGCCATCTACGAACATCCGGCCATCTACGAAGCCGCCGTGCTCGGCCTGCCGCACGAACGCCTCGGTGAGGAAGTCGCCGCCGTGGTCATGTTGCGAGAGGGTCAGGACCTCGACGAGGACGGACTGCGCAACTTCTTGTCGGGCAAGCTGGCATCCTTCATGATCCCCACCAGCGTGGTGTTCACGCACGAGCCACTCCCGCGCAACCCCGCCGGGAAGTTCCTCAAGCGCGACATGCCCGAGCGCTACTTCGCGAGGTAGGCCTCCCAGGCCCGACGGGCGTAGGGGGCGAGATTGAGGCCCCCGACCTCGTCGAAAGGAAACCAACGGGCCTCTTCGGTGGTGCCGCCCACCTCGTGGGCGAGTTCGCCGCCGCCGAGGACCACCTCGTAGACGATGCGCACCGTGAAGACGTCCTCGGGCGAGGACGTCTTCACGATGCGCACCGTGAAGACGTCCTCGCCCGAGGAGCGCTGGCGCACGTCGGATGAGACGAACATCAGTCGGGGCGAGTGGACCACGAGGTTCGTCTCTTCGAGAAACTCACGGATGACTGCCTCTTCCGGGCTCTCGGGAAAGTCGATGCCACCGCCCGGCAGCCACCACAGCGGCGGGTCGTACCGATCAGCGCGCGAGCGCACGAGCAGAACCTGGTCCTGGTTCACGCAAATCCCGTAGGCCCGAGGGTCGGCCTGAGGCTGAGGCGAACTGTTGCCATTCATGACGGTTTCTTTCCGAGGGTGAGGGGAGTGGACGGCGGACCGTCGAGGAAAGTGGTGCGGCACCCGGCTGAACAGAAATATGTCCGGACGCCGTCCTGGTCGGCGAACAGGGCGGTGGCGCTACTGACCGTCATGCCACAGATGGGGTCGGTGGCGTCACCGTCGGGGTCCTCGTGCATCTCGGAGCCGATATCACCGGCGTCAAAGCGTTCAGCGCAACGAGGTGAGCAGAAGTAGATGGTGTCGTTGCCCACGTGGCGAACAGCGGCCGGGGCCGACTTGTCGACCGACATGCCGCACACGGGATCGGTGGCCACCGATGAGTCGTTCACCGGGCGTCGCGACATCCACCACCACCAAACCAAAAACACGGTGGCCACCACATTGAGGTACAGCGTGGCGCCGCCTTCAAAGTGACTGGACATGGCCGCCATCGACTGTCGACCCGGCACGCCGTGGCTGGCGCTGAAGATTGACTCCACCACCAACCCGCCCGCACTCATCACGAACCACAAGAGCCCGAAGAGTCGCAGAGCGGCGGCGGTGCCATAAAAACGGCGGTAGATGAGCAGGAGGGGGAGGGTGACCAGGTCAGCGAAAATAAAGGCAATCACCCCGCCGAAGGACACGCCCCGGACCCAGAGTGCGGCCGCGAGGGGGATGTTCCCGACGGAGCAAACGAAGGACACCACGGCGAGCAGGGGTGCGAGCACCGCGTTCTCCACCGCGGTGAGCCATCCGTGTCCGGTCCAGAAGAGGTGTCCCCACCACGACTCGGGGACGTGAACGGTCAGGTAGCCGGCGACGAGAAAGCCCGCTCCCAACTCTTTGCGCAGCATGGTCGCGTCACCAATCGTGTAGCGCGCCGCGGCGATGTACCGGCCGCGGTCACGAATCCGCTCACGCCACGTGGACGCTGCGGGTGCGATTGATGGGGGAATGCTCTGGGTGACCCGCTCGAGCATCTGAGCCTCGAGCCGCGCCGGCAAGG
>CAXBRI010000198.1:0-2369 GCA_963978125.1 uncultured bacterium
GTGGGCACGGTGCTCGAGGCCAATCTCGAAGTGGGCCGCGGCCCCGTGGCCACGATCATGGTTCAAAAAGGCCTCCTGCAGGTGGGTGACCCTGTGGTCGCCGGTGCCGCCTTCGGCAAGGTGAAGGCCCTGATCAATGACCAGGGCAAGCAGGTCAAGTCGGCCGGACCATCCACCCCGGTGCAGGTGCTCGGATTCTCCGAGCCGCCCTTCGCCGGCGACGAGATGCGCGTGGCCAACGACCTCGGTCACGCCCGCGTGCTCGCCGAGGCTCGCGCCCACCGGGCCCGCGTCATGGGCCACCAACCGGTGGCCGCCGGAGCCGGAGCCCGACTTGAGGACCTCTTCGAGCAGATTCAGCGCGGCGAGACGGCGACGCTCAACATCGTGCTCAAGGCCGACGTGCAGGGTTCGCTCGAGGCCTGCACCGAGTCGCTGCGCAAACTCGAACGTGACGACGTCAAGCTCGTCATCGTCCAGCGCGGCGTGGGCGGCATCACCGAGAACGACGTGCAGTTGGCGAAGGCCTCCCGCGCCACCATCATCGGTTTCAACGTCCGTCCCGACCGCCGCAGCCGTGACTTGGCCGAGGCCGAGGGCGTCGAGGTTCGCACCTACGAAATCATCTACAAGTTGATCGAAGAGATTGAGGCCGCGATGCTCGGTCTGCTCTCGCCGGTCTTCGAAGAAGTGGTCACGGGCGAAGCCGAGGTTCGCGAGGTCTTCCGCATTCCGAAGATCGGTGCGATCGCCGGTTGCTTCGTGCTCAATGGCACCATCACCCGAGGCTCCAAGGTGCGCTTCTTGCGCGAGGGAACGATCATCTGGAAGGGTTCGATCACGTCGCTTAAGCGCTTCAAGGACGACGCCCGCGAGGTGGCGGCTGGCTTCGAGTGCGGTATCGGTCTGTCCGACTACCAGGACCTCAAGTCGGGTGACATCATCGAAACCTTCGACGAGCGCGAAATCCCGCGCACGGCGTAGTGATGGCCCACGGCTCGGGCTCCCACCATCCGTACCCCCGCTCAGCGAGGGTGAATCAGATCCTGCGCGAAGTGATCTCGGACGAACTCGTCCGACTCGCCGACATTGACGACCGGCTCGGCTTTTTGACGGTGACCGACGTGGAGACCTCGCCTGACCTTCGCCAAGCCGTGGTGTTTTTCGATTCGCTGACCCCTGACGCCCGTGAGGCCCTCGAGGATCTGCGGGTGGAGATTCAGTCGGCCGTGAACGTCCAGACCCGATTGAAGCGCACACCGAAGCTCAGTTTCCGCGAGGACCCCGCCGTCGCCCAGGGCGAGGCGGTCGACGAGGTGTTGCGCCGCAGCCACGATGAACGCGAGTAGCGGCCTCCTCCTCATCGATAAGCCGGCCGGCATGACCAGCCACAGCGTGGTCTCACGCGTCCGTCGGGCCGTGTCGGTCAAGCGTGTGGGCCACGCGGGCACCCTCGATCCGATGGCTACGGGGCTGCTCGTCATCGGAGTGGGCCCGGCCACGCGACTACTCCAGTACTGCCAACAGTCGGTGAAGGGCTACACCGGCACCGTCAAGTTCGGTGTGGCCACCGATTCGCTCGACGCCGACGGGCTCGTGACGGACACGGCCCGGGTGCCGAGCCTGGATAACGCCGCCATGAACGAGGCGGCTCGCGGCTTGACCGGTGACATCACCCAGATCCCTCCGATGGTCTCGGCGATCAAGCACGAGGGGCGTCGCCTCTACGAGTTGGCGCGCCAGGGCGTCGAGGTCGAGCGCGCCGCTCGGCCCGTCACCATCTCGCAGTTCGCACTGTCATCCACTGGGGACCCCTCGGTGTGGAATTTCGACGTGACGTGTTCGGTCGGCACGTACGTCCGTGTTCTGTTGGCCGACCTCGCCGAACGCATCGGCACCGTCGGCCACCTCACGGCGTTGCGACGTGAATCGAGCGGATCGTTCCGGGTGGACGAAGCGCTGACCCTCGACGAACTCGATCGGCGGGCCGCAAATGGTTCTTTGCGTATCGCTCCGGCCCGTGAGATGGTGCGCGAATTCGCCACCGTCGCGGCGACTCCCGATGAAGTGGCTCAGATGCGCCGTGGTCAGCGCCCACGTTTCGAAGTCTCGGCCACCGAAGTCGCCGTTCTCGACGGTGATGGTGAACTCGTCGGTCTGGCCCGGCGTCGTGACGACGCCTATCAACCGTTTCTCGTGCTGCCCGTCGGGGACGAGGGGTAGGTTCGCACTGTGCGGGTTCTGCGTGACCACGAGGGAACTCTCGGACCCGGCCCGCGCGTCGTCGCGGTGGGCGAGCACGACAGCCGGGTGAGGATCAAACGTGACGACCGCGGCCGTCACGTTTGATCCTCACCCAGATCGGAAGA
>CAXBRI010000199.1:0-2365 GCA_963978125.1 uncultured bacterium
GAGGGCCGGTTCGAGATCGAAGGCTCGCAGCACCGCGTCGGTGCGGGTCACGACGTCGTCGCCGACTCTTCCGAGGTCGCGCGCCAAGCGGGCCGCGAAGGCCAGGCCGGTGGCAACCGCCTCTCCGTGGCGCAGCGGATCGGCGTCACGCTCCAGAGAAATCGCCTCCACCGCGTGGCCGAGAGTGTGTCCGTAGTTGAGCAGCGCCCGCTCCCCCCCTTCACGCTCATCGCCTGACACCACACGCGCCTTCAGCCGCACCGCCATGGTGACGAGTTCGTCGAAACTGGCGTCACCGAGGAAGTCCATGCCCCGACCCTCCAGTAGCCAACACTTGGCGACCTCGGCCATACCGGCCACTCGGTCGCGCGTGGGCAGGGTGTCGAGGACTGTGAGATCACACAGAACCCCGACGGGCTGGTGGAAGGCCCCCATCAGGTTCTTGCCGGCGGCAATGTCGATGGCCGTTTTGCCGCCGATTGACGCGTCAACCTGCCCGGCCACCGTGGTGGGCACGTGAATCACGGCCACTCCCCGGAGATAAACGGCGGCCGCGAAACCCGCCAGGTCGGTGACGGCTCCGCCACCTACCGCGACGACCACGTCATCACGGGACAGGCCCATGGCCGCGAACTCGTCGACCACGGCGCCGAGCACCGACAGCGACTTGGCCGCTTCGCCGTCGGGAACCTCAATGATCCGCGTGGTCAGACCGGTCTCGATAGTCCACCACGGTTGATTCCGCAATGGCGCCGAGGTCACGATGGCAGCGAGTTGCGCCCGCGGTGCACCCTGCGCGACCAGCGCGGCCAACTCGTGACGGGTGTCGGAGCCGACCAGTACCTCGTAGGAACGAGCGCCGAGGTCGACGGGGATTCTCAGCAACACTGCCCCCTCGCCGATTGCCGCACGGCCGCGGCCACCTCGACGGGCGAGCCCGACGAATCAACCCGGCAGCACGCCACGGATTCATATAGCGACGCGCGCCGGGTCCGAAGGTCCCGCAGAGCGCCGGCCGGGTCCGAGCCGAGGAGTGGGCGGTCCCCCGTGGCCACACGCTCGAGCAGCGTCTCGTCGGGTGCATCTAGCCACACCACCACTTCGTCAGCCAGGCGTTCACGGACAGCCTCGGTGGTCACCGCGCCCCCGCCGGTCGCGACCACGACGTCACGGTCGAGTTCGCGGAACAACACTTCGGCTTCGCGAGCCCGGAACGCCGCCTCGCCTTCTCGACGGAGGAAATCTGCGGCCGATTCACCGAGGTCATCGCTGAGGGCGACGTCGGAGTCGACGAAGGGAATATCGAACTCGTGGGCCAACACGGCGCCCACCGTGGATTTACCGGCGCCGGGCAATCCCACGAGCACCAGGCGGGCCACGCCTACCCCAGAGCCCGCGACGCGGTGGACCCGAGGTGGGCCACGTACTGGTCGTGGTTGCGCACGAACTCCTCGAGCGAGTCACCGCCGAACTTGCGCAGGGCCTCGTTCGCGAGAACCAGCGCCACCATGGCCTCGGTGACGACACCGAGAGCGGGAACGGCGGTCACGTCCGTGCGCTCCTTGAACGACACCGTCGACTCGCCGGTGGCGACGTCGACGGTTTCGAGTACCGGTCGGTTCAGGGTCGCCAGCGGCTTCATCGCCACGCGGGCAATGACCGGAGCTCCCGAGGTCATGCCACCCTCGAGACCTCCCGCGTGGTCGCTGCGACGGACAAAGCCGCCGCTGCGGCCCTGCGCGGAGTCAATTGCGATGGCATCGTGGGCCTCACTCCCGCGCTGGGCGGCTTGGGCCATGCCGTCGCCGATCTCCACGGCCTTCACCGCCTGAATGCTCATGAGAGCACCCGCGAGTAGACCGTCGAGTTTGCGGTCCCAGTGCACGTAACTGCCCAGCCCGGCCGGCGCACCGTACGCGATCACTTCCACGATGCCACCGAGCGAGTCACCGTCCTTCGCGGCCGCTTTGATCTCGGTGATCATCGCCTCGGCCACCGCAACGTCGAAACAACGCACTTCGCTCGCGTCGATCGTGTCGAGGTCGCCGGGACCGGGGCGAACCTCCGACGTGGTCGCCACCGAACCGATGCGCACCACGTGACTGATGACGTCCACGCCCAGTGCGCGCAACAGGGCCTTGGCCAGTGCCCCGGCCGCCACGCGGGCCGTCGTCTCGCGGGCGCTGGCGCGCTCGAGCACGTCACGAGCGTCGTCGAAGGCGTACTTCTGCATGCCGACCAAGTCGGCGTGGCCCGGGCGTGGCGCCGTGAGTTTCTCGCTGGGCTGGCCCGGGGCCGCGGCCATCTCGGTTTCCCACTTCGGCCACTCGGAGTTCATGATCTCAATCGAGACCGGACCACCGAT
>CAXBRI010000200.1:0-2340 GCA_963978125.1 uncultured bacterium
CAGAAGACGGCATACGAGATAAGGCCACGTGACTGGAGTTCAGACGTGTGCTCTTCCGATCTGTCCGCAAGTTAGGTCCCTCACTACGCTCGTGGTCGGTTCAGTGATGGCGCCCCGACTCGACCTTCCTCGCTGGCGCCTGCGCGCCGCCGCCCTCGTCGTGGCCCTCGTCGCGGTGTCGGGCTTCACCATCCCTCTCTTGGCGTCGGCGGCACCTTCGGTGGTGACCGTCGCCGAGCCGGCCGGCGCGGCGCCCGACTACATCTTCCCCTATGTCACCTGCGACCACGCCGGCGCCAACAACGTTGAGTGGTTCCAGCGACTCATGTTCCGACCGCTCTACTGGTACGGCCTGGGCGGTTCGGCCGAGCTCCAACCGACGTTGTCCCTGGCGTCCGCGCCGACCTTCAGCAAGGATTCGAAGACCGTCACCATCTCGACGCGCGGGTGGCGATTTGCCAACGGTCAGAGCGTCAACGCACAAAGCGTGGCGTTCTTTCTCAACCTCTGGCGCGCGGCCCCCTCGGCCCCGTGCAACGCGAGCACCGCGTGGTCCCTCGCGACGGGACTGAGGTCGGTGAGCGTGCGCGCCAACGTGATCACACTGACCTTGACTGGCCCCGTGAATCAAAGTTGGTTCACGGCCAACGTTCTCGCCGCCATCGTTCCCCTCGCTCCCGCCCTCGACGCCGGACCCAACGGCGCGGCCACGGGTTGTGCGGCCGGTGCCTACGGCGCACCCACCACACAGAGCGCGTGTGCGACCTTGTTCGCTCAGCTCGATGCGGCCGGCTCGGACAGCGCCACGTTCACGGGGACTCGTTGGCAACAAACGGTGGACGGCCCGTGGAAACTCACTGCGTTCGATGGAACGGGGGCGGCCACCTTCGCGCCCAACCCCTCCTACAGCGGCCCCCAGCGTGGGACGCTCAGCGTCCAGTTACGGCCCTACACCTCACCCTCCTCGTTGAAGTCCGACGTGTTGGCCGGCCGACTTGACGTCGCGCCGATTGACGCCTCGGCCCTGCCGGCTCGCACCGGCACCGTGGTGCCCAACGCCACGGCGGTGGCCTCGTCCCACTTCGTTCTCGTGCGGCCGCGGTGGAGGGCCGTCGTGAGCGCCTTCAACTTCGCCGGCACCGATGCCGGTGCCGAACTCGTCGCGCAGGTCTACATCCGCCAGGCGTTGCAACGCTCGATGAACCAAGCGGCACTGGTGACCTCGGTGTACCGCGGATACGCCACGGGTCAGACGTCGCCCATCCCCGCCAGCGCGCCGGCGCGCTGGCAGATGCCCACTCGCCTCACCCAATCCTTCTCGTTGTCCGCGGCCACGGCGCTACTCACGTCACACGGCTGGGCACTCTCGGCGGGACTCTGGCGGTGCGCCAGACCGGGCACCGCCCCCACTCAGTGCGGTGCGGGCATCAACGCCAACGATCCACTGGCCCTTCGTATGGGATGGGCGACCGGCGACGGCGCCTTTGACTCTCTCCAGCGAGCCGAAGTCGCGGCGTGGACTCAGTTCGGTGTGAGCCTGACCACCTTGCGCGAAACTCCGGCCGCACTCCTCGCCGACTGCCGTGGGTCTCTCGATCTGTGCAGTTGGCCCGAGGGCTGGACCTATCTCACGGCGGAGCCCTCCCAGGAGGGCCTGTTCGGGCCGGGCGGGTTCAACCCCGGCGCACTCAACAGTCCCGGTTTCACGGCCAACCTGGCGCTGGTCTTGTCCCAGCCGCACGCCCCACTCCCGCTCGGAGCGCCCTGGGTCACGACCCAGGCACCCGTCTTGTTCCAACCCAACCCGGTCGCGCTCTTTGAAGTGGCCAACTCCCTCGGCACCAACCGATCACTCGTGGTCGGCCCCCTGGGCCAGTTGATGCCCGAATACCTGCGCCGCTAGAGGCCCGGCAGGTTCCAACTCCGGCGGTGCTCGTCGCAGGCCCCGTGGGCTTCAAGTGCGGCGAGGTGTGCCGCCGAGCCGTACCCCTTGTTCTCGTGCCAGCCGTAGAGCGGGTGGGCCGTCGAGCGTTCCACCATCGACGCGTCACGCGCCACTTTCGCCAACACCGACGCTGCGGCGATGGTGGCGCTACGGGCGTCGCCCTTCACCAGGGTGGTCACGGCGAGATCCTCGTGCGATAGGACCGGAGGCGTCACGCCGAACGCGACGTCCCGGGGGGCGCGCAACAAGTTGAAGGAGCCGTCCACCAACGCGTGCGTCGGGGTGATGGTCAGCGCGCACAGCGCCCGATCGGCCGCGACTGAAAGAGCGAGGCGTATGCCCCACGCGTCAATCTCGGCCGCCTCGACCCAACCCAACGCCCACGCGTCGGCCCA
>CAXBRI010000201.1:0-2321 GCA_963978125.1 uncultured bacterium
CCAGCGTGAAAGTCGGGTAGCGCTTGATGAACTCTTGGATGGCGATCTTGAGTTCCAGACGGGCCAGGTTCGAGCCCGCGCACCGGTGAATACCCAGGCCAAACGCCACGTGGCGGTTCTCCTTGCGGTCGATGATGAACTTGTCAGCGTCCTTGAAGGCGGCCGGGTCACGGTTGGCGGCCGGGAAGCCGAGGAGAATCCAGTCGTCCTCCTTCATGGGACAACCCATGAACTCGGTGTCCTTGGCGACCTTGCGGGCCATCGTCACCGGGGCGTAGTAGCGGAGGAACTCCTCCACGGCGGTGTCGATGAGCTCGGGCTCGTCGACGAGGCGCTTCAGGTCGTCGGGGTTCTGGGCGAGGTGCCACAGTGACGAGGCAATAGCCGACCACGTCGTGTCGATGCCGGCGATGAGCGTGAGTCCGACGGTGCCCGCCACGTGCTGGTCGGTCAACTTCTCACCATTCACCTCCACGTTCAACAAATATGACGTGAAGTCATCGCGCGGGTTCTGCCGGTGATCCTCAATTTGTTCGCGGATGTACTCAAAGGCCGGCTGGATGATGGGGAAACGCTCCACCGGGTCCATGTCGACGGTTTCGAGGATCACGTGTACGAACTGGAGGAACAGTTCGATGTCCTCAAGCGGGAATCCGAGCATCTGCTGGATGACGCCGACCGGGATGTACTGCGCGTACTGCGTGCCGCCGTTGACAACCGTTCCATCGCCCATCCGGTCGAGCAACCAGTTGCACAGTTCACGAATCTGAGGCTCCAGGGCGTTGATCGGACCCGGTGCGAAGGCCGGGAGGATGATGCGCCGGGCAATGGCGTGGAAGGGCGGGTCCGAGGTGATGGGCGGCGCGCCACCGACGGGCGGTCCAACAATCTCGGCGTCAGGTCGGCGATTGCCAATCACGACGGCGTAACTCGAGAAGGTGTCGGTGTCCTTCGCGATCGCGGCCACCGCTTCGTGCGTGGAGGGGAACCATCCACCGCCGTAACGCTCGGTGTGGGCGACCGGACACGTGTCACGTAACTCATCCCAGATGGGATAAGGGTTAGCGACCCACTGCGGGTCGGTGTGATCCCAGTCCGTGGCGAAATCGCTCACGGGCGCCGACGTACTGACGTGGTCTTCCATATCTAGGGAAAATACTCCACGACGGGAGTATCAGCCCACGCGGATGGGGAGATTCCGTGCCCCGCGCACCTGACCGGGCGAGAACGTCACCGCGGCCGGGTCCTCCAGCGTGAAGGAGGGGTAACGCTTGATGAACTCCTGGATGGCAATTTTCAGTTCCAAACGCGCCAGGTTCGAGCCGGCACAACGGTGAATGCCCAGACCGAATGCAAGGTGACGGTTCTCCTTGCGGTCGATGATGAACTTGTCAGCGTCCTTGAAGGCGGCCGGGTCTCGATTCGCGGCTGGGAAGCCCAGAAGCACCCAGTCGTCCACCTTCATCTGGCAACCCTGGAACTCGTGGTCTTTGGCGACGAGACGCGCCATCGTCACGGGCGCGTAGTAGCGGAGGAACTCCTCGACCGCCACGTCCATGAGTTCGGGCTCCTCAACGAGGCGCTTGAGGTCGTGGGGATTCTGGGCGAGGTGCCACAGCGACGACGAGATAGCCGACCACGTGGTGTCGATTCCGGCCACGAGGATGAGAACCATCGTTCCGATGACGTGGTCAATGTGGAGCTTCTGACCCTCGATCTCGGCGTTGAGTAAGTACGTCGTCAGGTCGTCGCGCGGATTGTCAATGTGGTCTTGAATCTGTGCCTCGAAGTACTCGCGGTTCTTGTCACCACGGGCCTGACGTTCCTCGGCCGGCAGGTCAATGGCGTCGAGTACGTCGATGACAATCTCCAAGAAGTGTTCGATGTCCTCTAATGGGAAACCCAGCATCTGCTGAATGACACCGACCGGGATGTACTGCGCGTACTGGGTGCCACCGTTCACGACGTCGGCATTTCCCATTTCGTCCAGCAGACGATTACACAACGCTCGAATTTGTGGCTCCAGGGCATTGATCGGTCCCGGGGCGAAGGCCGGGAGAATGAGGCGACGGGCGATGGCGTGAAAGGGTGGGTCTGACGTGATGGGGGGCGCCACGCCAATCGGGGCGGGCAGGTCGGCCTCGGTGGGACGCAGATACGACATGACCACCTGACGGCTGGTGTAGTTCTCGGTGTCCTTCGCGACGCGGCTCACGCCCTCGTGGGTGGCCGGGAACCACGCGCCGCCGTAGCGGTTGGTGTGTGCGACGGGGCAACGCTGCTGGAGATCTTCCCAGATCGGGTACGGGTTCTCAACCCAC
>CAXBRI010000202.1:0-2298 GCA_963978125.1 uncultured bacterium
CGGCATACGAGATAAGGCCACGTGACTGGAGTTCAGACGTGTGCTCTTCCGATCTCGAATCCGTCGCAGGCGATGGGGTTCACCTTCAGCACGAAACCACCGGAACGACGTCTCACTGCCATACGAGATCCTCCTCGCGTTCGAGCGCCGGAACGGTGGCGTAGTGGGTGCCTGAGCGCGAACCGGCGCAAGCCGATCCCCGGCGGTGGTGTTCGATGTCGGTGACAAAGACCTCGAGGGCCGAGCGCACCATTCGCACCACGCCATCGGGGTGGGCGCACGCGCCGCGACCGTTGATCACCCCGAGTCGCTCGACGAGGCGTTGGTAGGCCCGCTCGGGGTCACGGCCTCCCGTGACGAGTTGGGCGAGGTCCTCGGTGATGGCGGGAAGTCCGAAGGCGCACGGTCCGCACTGACGGGCCGACTCGTGGGCCATCCACTTGGTGATGCGGTGCACTTCACTCAGGCCGCACGCGCCGCGGGGGATGACCAACATCACGCCCGCACCCACCGCGGCCCCGAGAGGTTTCAGTGATTCGTTGGCGTGTGGGGCGTCGACGTGCTGTCCCGAAAGCCACATACCGCCATACCCGCCGAGGAGAAGGGCCTGAGGCTCGGGGTCGGCCCCAGCCGCCGAAAGAATCGTGCTGATTCGGGTGCCCAGTGCCACCTCGAGCACCGTGGGGCGAGCCACCGCACCCGTCACCGACACGAGGGTGGAGCCGGGGCTCTGTTCGGTGCCCAGTCCTCGGAACCAGGCCGCGCCGTATCGGGCGACCAGGGCCACGTGGGCGCAGGTCTCGGCGTTGTCGACCAGGGCCGGTCCGTGGCCGACGCGCAGAATGCTGGGGCGCTGCGGGCGGTACTGCGGCAACGACTCATTGTCGTTGAGCCAGTGCACGAGGGCCGACTCTTCGCCGGCCACGTAGCGCCACGGGGGAGTGTGAAGTTCGAATTCGGGTCCGCGTTGGCTACGTCGGCTGCGTTCGTGGATCGCGCGCTTCATGGCGTTCACGGTGGTCGGGTTGTCGCGTTCCACGCACACAGCCACGTGGCGTGCGCCAATCGCCGCGGCCAACATCTCCGCGCCGTCAAGGACGAGGTGAGGATTCGCGTTGATGAGGCTCAAGTCCTTGTGGCTGGCCGGCTCGCCCTCCATGGCATTGACGACCATGAATTTGCGGTGTCCGCGCTGGGTGCGCAGTAACTCGACCTTGCGGTGGGTGGGAAATCCCGCGCCGCCGTGGCCGGTGACACCCGCCGCCGCGAGCTCGGCAACGAGGCCGTCAGGGCGGACCGTGACCGGGGCAAAAACTTCCTCGTGTTCACGCAGGCTCCGAGGCTGTTCACCGGCGCCGTAGAGGAGTCGCGGGAGTGCGTCGTGAGCGATCATCGACGACCTCCCTTGGTCGGGTTCGGCCCCTTGGGGCGCGGCGCGGGGGCCGGCGCCAGAGGTGACAACGCCGTGCGACCGCCGGCGCGCGTGGGTCGGCCCCAGATTCGCCAGACACTCGCGGCCGCGCCGAGGGCGGCGCAACCGATGACGAGGAAGAAGGCCCAGTGATGCCGCGTGTCGGTACCGGTGAGGAACCCGTGCACGAGGGCGGCGGTGAAGGCCACCCAGGAGAACCAGTGAATGGCCCGCCAGGCGGTGTTGTCCATGCGGGTCTTCAACAGGCTGGAGATCCACACGGCGAGGATGAGGTCGAAGGCGATGGTGCCAATCGCGACGGGCACCGTACGGTACTTCGACACGAACGGGATAATCGCCGACAAAACGCCGGTTGAGACATAACTGTCAAAAACCGTCGTGGCGATGTGGATGACGAGAAAGACGACGGCCACCATGGACATCGACCGGTGTAGTTCGTTGAGTTCGAAACGACCCACGATGGAACCACCGATGCGGGTGGCCACGAGCGTGCCGAGAATCACCACGATGGTGAAGAGCACGAGCGCAACGAGGCCCGTGGCCCTCGTCGTGTACCACAAGTAGGGCGACGTGAGAGCGGTCACTGTTCGTCTCCTTCCGCGGGCCAGCCGCCCACGTAGTCCACCACGCCATCGGCGTGCACGAGGCGACCCGACCAACCCGCCTGGGCCACGTGGAACCCGGCGTCAGTCCCCCAGATGAGGGCGGCGGTGGCGAAGGCGTTGGCGATGACGGTCGACGAAGCGCTCACCGACGCCGTAACGATCGGACCCGTGGCGCTCGTGCCCGTGCGAGGGTCGATGATGTGGTGCCGGCGTCCACCGTCGCTGGTACCCCAGGCCCGCCAGAGCGTGGATGATGTCGCC
>CAXBRI010000203.1:0-2294 GCA_963978125.1 uncultured bacterium
ATGGCGATCTGTTACGCGAACAACAGTTCAATGCAGTCCCCCTCAACGATGGGGTGTTTAATGTTACGCTTGCGTTTAGTCTCAGCGATTTTCAGACGATTTTCTCGGCTTCTGATGTCTGGGTTGAAATAACAAACACTACCTACAATAAGGTTTATCCCCGTCAGCGTTTGACGGCGTCTCCATTCGCCTTTCGTGTTCCTGTGGATGGCAAAAATATCGACTTTGATGCGAATGGCGAGCTAACAGTCACGGGACTACTTGGCAAAGCTCTTCCATCCGCGGGTCAGCAGCTGATCGGTCAGTTGACGCAGACGCTTGAGCAGTCGCTCGGGCTTGTGATCGGCTTGGTAATCGCCAATGATGACGAGACGGCCTTCCTTGAGCTGCGCGCGCAGCTGCTCGTCGTAGCGGACCTTCAGACGGGGACGGGTAGTCGTCGTCATAGCGCCTCTCCACACTTACGGCAGACGCGAGTCTTCGCGCCGCTCTCGTCCAGGTTGAAACCCACGCGGGCCGGGCCCTTGTGGCCGCCGCACCACACCGCGACGTTGCTCGCGTGCAGCGGCATCAGCTTGTCGATGATGCCGGCCTGCATCATCGTGCCGGTCTGCTTGGTGTGGCGCTTGGCCACGTTCAGACCCTCGACGATGACCTTGTTGGCGGCCGGGAAGGCTTCTTCCACGACGCCACGTTCGCCGCGGAACTTGCCCGACAGCACGATCACGTTGTCACCCTTGCGGATTTTCATCACAGCACCTCCGGGGCCAGCGAGATGATTCGCATGAACTTCTTGTCACGCAGTTCGCGGCCGACCGGCCCAAAGATGCGCGTGCCGCGCGGCTGCAACTGGTCGTTGATCAGCACGGCGGCGTTCTCGTCGAACTTGATGTAGGAACCGTCGGGACGACGCTTCTCCTTGGCGGTGCGCACGACGACGCAGCGGACCACGTCACCCTTCTTCACCGCGGCGCCGGGGATGGCGTCCTTCACCGTGCCGATGAAGACGTCACCAATCGACGCGTAACGGCGACGCGACCCACCGAGCACACGGATGCACAGCACCTCACGCGCGCCGGAGTTGTCGGCCACTTTGAGACGGGACTCTTGCTGAATCATCGGGCACGCTCCACGATTTCGGTCAGGCGCCAGCGCTTGAGCTTCGAGAGGGGACGGGTCTCCTGGACGCGCACGCGGTCGCCGACCTTGGCCTCGTTCTTCTCGTCGTGGACGTAGAGCTTCTTCGTGCGCTGGACGGTCTTGCCGTAGCGGGCGTGGCTCACGCGCTCGATGATCGCGACGACCAGCGTCGAGTTCATCTTGTCCGAGACGACGATGCCCTCACGGATCTTGCGCGGGTTCTCGCGTTGGATGTCGGTGTTCTCAGTCATCATTCACCTGCCTGGGCGGCCTCAGCGGCCGCGATTTCGCGCTCGCGCTTGAAGGTCTCGAGGCGAGCGATGTCGCGACGAACGGCCCCCAGGCGCGAGGTGTTGTCCAGCTGGCCGGTGGCCAACTGGAAGCGGAGGTTCAACAGTTCACGACGGGCCTCGGCGATACGGCCGACGAGCTCGCCGTCACCGAGCTGACGCAGCTCGGACACGTGTTCGGACATCTTCGCCATTAGATGGTCACCTCCGGTGCGCCGTGCGTACCGGGACGCACGATGAACTTCGCTTTGATCGGTAGCTTCTGGATGGCGCGCTCCATGGCCGCACGGGCCAGGGCCTCATCGACACCACCGAGTTCGAACATGACCTTGCCGGGCTTGACGACGGCGACCCAGAACTCGGGGTTGCCCTTGCCCGAACCCATGCGGGTTTCGGCCGGCTTCTGCGTGACGGGCTTGTCCGGGAACACGCGGATCCAGACCTTTCCACCACGCTTGACGTGACGGGTCATGGCGATACGGGCCGCCTCGATCTGACGGGCGGTGATCCAACCGGCTTCGAGGGCCTGGATTCCGAAGTCACCAAAGTTCAGCTCCACGCCACCCTTGGCGGTGCCCTTCATACGACCGCGCTGTTGCTTGCGGTGCTTGACCTTACGGGGCATCAACATGGTTAGTCGACCTCCTTACGGAAGTGGGGCGTCTCCGCGTGGGTACCCGCGGTGCGACGCTCGATCTCTTCTTCCTGCGACAGGCGAGCCTCCACTTCGGCCGACGCAGCGAGCAGGTCGGCGGGCGCGACATCGGTCGCGGTCTCGGTGGTGGCCTCGGCCGACGCGTTCACGCGGCGACGACCCGAACCAGCCGTTGCAGATCAGCAAGGTGGACTGTTGGGGGGCGAAGG
>CAXBRI010000204.1:0-2234 GCA_963978125.1 uncultured bacterium
GGATGCAGATCTCGGTGGCGCCGAGGTCGGCGGCATCCGCGGCGATCGCCTCGGCATCCTCGAGGTCGAACTCGCCCGCCCCGGAGCGGCCCGCGCGGCGGAAGCCGGTCGAGGTGAGGTTGCGGTTGCGGACGAGGGTCACCGGCTCGCCGACGGTGTACCGGCGCGCATCGTCGGCCGCGGCGGTCACGCCTCGCAGCCTCACGCGGCCCTCGACCCTGTGCCGGTGGCCGCTGAATTGATTCTTGCCATTCAGTCGATGGTCACCCGGCGCATCAATGCTTTCGATCCGGCCGTCGTCACCGTGGCTCACCTCACGGCGGGCACCACCAGCAACGTCATCCCCGAACGTGCGCAACTGCACGGCACGATTCGCACGGTGTCGGCCTTCACTCGTCAATACGTTCGCGAACAGCTCACGCACCTCGCGGAGAATTTGGCCACGGCTCACGGCGCGAGCGCCGAAGTCAAGGTGCGACTCGGGTACCCGGTGACGGTGAACAATGATCTGGTGGCCCAGTGGGCGAGTGATGTCGTCAACAAGTCAATCGGTGAAGGCATCTTCGTGGAGATGCCTTCACCCGTGATGGGTGCGGAGGACTTCAGCTACGTCTTGGAGAAGGTGCCCGGCGTCATGGTCTTCCTCGGACTGTGCCCCGAGGGCGTGAACTTCTTCGAAGCGGCCCCCAACCACTCGAACCGAATGGTGATTAACGAGTCGGGGATGGCCACGGGTATCGCCCTGTACGCCGCGGTCGCCCTCACGAAGAGCCAGGAGTCCTAAGGCCCCTGTGTAAAAGGTGTGTCGAAGCGGTGACCAAAGTCACCACTTTGCGCGCTTGCCGGTGGATTTCCCGTGCGAGACACGGAATTTCTTGTGAGTAAGCCCGTGGCGGGTTGCACCGGCCCCGCGAACTTGGCAAAGTGAATCTCGTAGTTCACGCAGTACCGGTCGACGGAGAGCTCAGCGAAAGCGAAGGCTCGCCGGAGGCGGAGAGGGGCCCCGCGAGGGGAACGGATCCGCTTCACCGGGTGGAGGAGTTCGGTCCTCCACTTTGGGGAGACGAATGGCGTGAGCGACAGCCACCACGGAGGCCTGTCCGACACGGGTCACCGAGGTGTGCCGCGAAACCCCGAGGGGCGGGCGAGAGCAATCTCGCAAGTCACTCGGGGTTTTCGCCTTTTTCGGCCTAGAACAGTGTGCCCGGCCCTTCGGGCACCACCAGCTCGGGCCCGTCATTCTTCACGGACCCCACCGCGGTCGAGACGCCGTGGTGAGCCAGCGTGCCGCCCGGTGCGGGTTGTATCAGAGCGAGCCGTTCGTCCTTGGGGTGGTCGGCCCAACCCAGCCACGCCGCCACGTCCTCGGGCTCCACGACGACCGGCATACGGTCGTGGATTCCCTCGATGTCGGGGCCGGGTTCGGTGGTGATGACCGTGCAGGTGGCCAGCACCGGCCCGTCGGGTTGCTGGGGGTCGTGCCAGTGCTCGTAGAGACCGGCCAAGAGGAGTGGGTCACCGTCACGCCGGGAGAAGTAGTGAGGCTGGCGATTGCCCCCGGGCCGGTGATCCCATTCGTAAAAGCCGTCCACGGGAATCACGCAGGTCCGCTTGGCGAAGGCCGCGCGAAAGGAGGGCTTCTCGGCGACCGTCTCGCCACGGGCATTGAAGAGCTTGTTGCCGATCGAGGCCTCCTTGGCCCAACTCGGCACGAGGCCCCAGCGGTAGCGATCGAGGACCCGGCCCTCGGGGGTGTCGCTCACCGCGAAGAGGCGACGCTGGGGGCCGATGTTCCAGCTCGGATGGCCTTCGGGGTCAATTCCCGCGGCCAGGGTGGCCTCGAGAAACCGGGCCAGGCGGCTCGGGGGCGTGAAGAGAGCCACGCGTCCGCACATTCCTCCATTGTGACCCGAATGCCGGCTGGCACATGTCGGAGGGGGTGGCTATGGTAGCGAACAAATGTTCGCTTTTTCCACCTCACGACCCCAATTGGACGAGAAATTGGCGGCCCGAGTTCGACCCGTGTCGCTCGGCCTCACCCGCACTCTGCCCCTCGACGGGCCCTGGGCCTCACTCGTGCCCGGTGGCGGCCTGCGCCGGGGCGCCACGGTGAGCGTCACCGCGCCCGCGGGTGGCGGCGGACTCAGCCTCGCGCTCACTCTGCTCACCGCGGCGAGCGCCCGGGGTCACTGGGCCGCCGTGGTCGGCGTGGAAGACCCCGGTGTCGTGGCGAT
>CAXBRI010000205.1:0-2193 GCA_963978125.1 uncultured bacterium
CTGTACCGCCGGGCCGTTTGGGCGGCTTCCACCGCGGTGGCCCGTGGAAGGCGGTGGGCGATGATGCCGTAGAGGTATTCGTCGAGAACCATGCCGATGGCGGCTTCATTCATGCACCAGAACCCGCGGTCCTCACGCATGACCCGATGGTCGAAGGCCATTGAGAGGAGGCCGCCACCGGCGAACGTGTGACCGTTCAACGCGGCGACGGTGTAAGCCGGGAACAGCATGATGCGACCAATCGTCCGGCGAAGCAGGGCGATGGTTCCGAAGAGCTCGTCGGGCTTGTCACCGAATCGCGCGAGGTCCAAGCCGTTAGAAAAGAACTTCCCCTCACCCGTCAGCACCAGGGCGAGAGGACCGGGTGTGCCCTGGAGTTCATCGAGCACCTCGTTGAGTCGACCCAGCGAGTCGTAGTTCAACCGGTTCTCGCCGTCGTTCCAGGTCAGCAGAGCGACGTCGCCGTCGCGGGTCACGGTCAATGGCATGCTCGCACTCTACGAGGCGCGCCACGGGCGGTAGTTTGAATGCGTGAGTGACGTGAATATTCCCGAACCGGACGTATCGGCCGAGCACCCGGTCTCCGACCACTGGATCTGGGTCGGCCCGCACCGGCCGCCCGTCCCCCGCGTCCTCCACGAGCACATGACTCAGAACTGGGCCGTCGACGAAATCCCTTCGGTCGTGCACCCCGCGGCCACCTTCACCGCCGAGCGCCGCGCCCGACTGGCGGAGACCTTCCCCGGCAAGACGTTGGTCATCCCGACCGGCGGCCCCAAGGTCCGCGCCAACGACACGGACTACCGGTTCCGTCCCGGCACCGACTTCTTTTACCTGACCGCCTGCAACGAACCCGACTGTGTGCTCGTCATCACCCCGGGGGCCAAGGGGTCCCGGGCGACGCTCTACATCGCGCGCCGACGCAACCACGAGACCCACGAGTTCTACACCGACGCTCGCTACGGCGAGTTGTGGGTTGGTGTTCGCCGTGGTGTCGAGGAAGCCGCCGTGTACTTCGGCATCGACACGGCTCCTCTGGAGTACCTCGCGAAGGATCTCTCCTCCCTGGCCGCCACGGACGTCGTCGTGCAGCGCGGCGTCGACTCCATGGTGGATTCACTCATCGAGGCCCACGACGCCGACAACGACCTCGCCCACACTCTCTCGGAAATGCGTCTCGTTAAAGACGACTTCGAAGTGGCCCAGCTTCAGGTGGCGATTGACGCGACGATTCGCGGATTCGAAGACGTCGTGCGCGCCCTGCCTGTCGCAGTGAAGCGCGGTGAACGCGTCATCGAGGGCATCTTCGGACTGCGCGCCCGCGTGGAGGGCAACGACGTGGGTTATTCCACCATCGCGGCCAGCGGCGCCAACGCAACGGTTCTCCACTGGATTGAAAACGACGGCGAGGTCCGCGACGGCGATCTCCTTCTTCTGGACGCCGGAATCGAATGCGACAACCTGTACACGGCCGACGTCACCCGCACCCTGCCCATCAACGGTCGCTTCACTCCCGCTCAGCGCACCCTGTACGACCTCGTGCGCGAGGCGCACAAGGCCGGCATTGAGGCCGTGGCCCCCGGAGCGTCCTTCGGGGCGCCCCATGAAGCGGCGATGAAGGTTCTGGCCGCCGGACTCGCGGAGCTGGGCATCTTGAAGGTCTCGCCCGAGGAAGCTCTCCGTCGCGACCGCCAGCTCCACCGGCGCTACACGCTGCACGGAGTTAGCCACATGTTGGGACTCGACGTGCACGACTGCGCCCACGCGCGAGACGAGGTGTACCGGGGCAATCTAGAAGTGGGTTACGTGCTCACCGTCGAGCCCGGTCTCTACTTCCAGCCCAACGATTTGACGGTTCCCGAAGAGTTCCGGGGAATTGGTATCCGCATTGAAGACGACGTGTTGGTGACTCCAGAAGGACGACGCGTCTTGTCAGCCGGCCTCCCGGTCGAACCCGACGAGATCGAGGCGTGGATGAGTCACCTATTCGCAAAAGGCGCACCTTTCTTAGGACTTTGATGGCCGTGTCTTCCTAACGGATAGACCGCTCAATTGGAATTGGTTTGTGAAGCTTTATTTAGTTTGGCGTGAATTCGCTTCGCAAGTCGTTGATTACTGGGGCCGACGATTGGGTGTATTAATTTGATCGCCTTTTTCGCGCGTTCGAATTCCCCTGTCTCAACAAGAACTTCA
>CAXBRI010000206.1:0-2190 GCA_963978125.1 uncultured bacterium
GCCACCGAGGGGTACACGACTCAGTTTCCCGGGTCGAGACGAGACGTGGCCCCCCTCTATTCCCTGATGATCGCCACCGAGCCCCTCCCCGCGGCATTCTTCGATGAAGTGGGACTCGCGAACTACGAGACTTTCGCCGACGGACGACACCTCGTTATCTACGGCCAGCGCACCGCCGACAACCGCCTCGCCTTCGGGGGCCGTGGGGCGCCGTATCACTGGGGCTCGTCGGTGCGACCCGGGTACGACCACGTCGACTCCGTGTTCACTGTCCTTGAATCAACCCTGCGCGAACTCTTCCCCTCCTTCACCCAGTCGGTGACCCATCGTTGGGGTGGACCCCTGGCGATGGCCCGCGAGAATCGCCCCTACGCCACGGTCGATCACCAACAGGGCCTCGCCATGGCCGGTGGCTACACCGGTGACGGCGTCGTACTCAGCCGCGTGTGCGGCGACGCCCTCGCCCAGAGCATCGTGGGCGGCCCCGACCTCGATCCACGGGAGCTACCGGTGGTCGCTCGGCCCCTGACGCGACGCTGGGAATACGAGCCTTGGCGCTGGCTCGGGATCAACGCCGGTCTCGCCCTCGCGCGCAGTGCCGACCGGAGGGAGGCCTCGGGTCATGAGTCCCGGGCAGCCCGCTGGCTTGATCGACTCCTCGGCTAGCGCAGGATATTCACGGCACGCGACGCCACGAGGGCGATCGTGATGAGTGACAGGGCCGACTCGCTCACGAAGAGAACCTTCATCCGCGCGGTCAGCGGCATGGCGTCGGCGGGCGCGAAACTCGACGCGTTGGCGTATGCGGTGTAGAGGTAGTCGATGAACCGCGGACTCCACGCGGGTGGTGCGAGCCGGGGGTTCTCCATCTGGGGAAACTGCAGATCGATCGGGAGTTCCCCGCCGACTGCGCGGGCGTCGGGTCCGCCACGGTCGATCTCCCAGAACCACAGCGCGTAGAGAATGACGTTGGTCAGCCAAATTGCAATGGCCGAGTAGATCAATGACCGGCCGCCACTCACCCCGCCGCGCAACAAGTGATGCACGAGAAGTGTGACCGATCCGATATTCGCCAGAGTGGTCAGGGACAACAGCACCAACACCGCAGGCCGGACCCACGGCGGACTCTGCTCACTGCGCCCGCGATGCCAGGACAGTGGCAGAACGGGGAGGGCCACCAGAATGGGGAGCAGCCACCGGGGGCCGATCGTCAAGCGGCCGGGCAAGATGCCGTACAAGGCGACGCAGGCCACGAGTGCTGTGGCGGCCGGCCAGTGCGGCTCGGCGGCCCGCTCACACTCCAATGCTCGATCCCCCCAAGGCGCCCGACAATCCAGGCACCAGCTGGAACAGCCCCGCGATGTCGGAGGGCCCCGCCACCTGAATCTGCGAGCGCGGCGGAGAGTTCACGACAACCGGCTCGTTGTATGAGGTGACCGTGAGGGAGAGTTCGACGTTCTGTCCGCCCGTTACCATCCCGCGGAGCGAAGCCGACTCCACTTGACCTTCCGAACCCGTCGTGATGACCAAGGTGGCCGGACCACCGTTGGCTCGCAACGAGCCCGATTGGAGAACAAACGTGTGTGATGTCCGCCACCTGTCGTGAGTCACGGTCATCGGCGTGGACTGCGCCAACAGGGCAATGTCGGGCCGCACCATTTCGAGCGAGAGCCCGAAGAGGTCGGGCCGACCCGTCACCAACCCCAACCACTTTCCGTTCTGGGCGGCGTTATTCAGATACACCATTCCGCCCACCCAACGCAGGCTGAGCGTGGTGCCCCTCACCCCGAGTGTGCACGCGCCGCTATCCCGGGTGAAACTCAGTGCGCAATCTCCATCGAGTGACGTACCAGACGCCAGCGCGTGCAAGTGCCACGCCACCGTCTGCGGGGGTTCGCCGTGGAGAAGGAGCGTATCTACTTCGGTGTGGTCGGAGACCGCGATTACTAGCCCCCACACCGTCAAGACGAAAGCCGCGACAGCACAACCGGTCATCCACAAACGGGCGGCGCGACTCATGCGCCCATGGTACTCAGTGCTCGGCGAGACTTTCTTGCAAGAGCTCGACGAAGAGATTGCTGGCAATGTTGCGACCCGAAGCAATCATCCCCACGTGCGAACCCGTGACCGGAACGATGCCCTCGGCCAGTGCGGCGTAGGATCGGAAGAGCGTCGTGTAGGGAAAGAGTG
>CAXBRI010000207.1:0-2182 GCA_963978125.1 uncultured bacterium
GTGGGAGACCTTCGCGCTCATTCGCCACTCGCCCGAGTTTTGCTTCATCCTCAAGCGCGAATTGATGTGGATCCCGCTGTTTGGTTGGTATCTCGCGCGCACGGGGCAAATTTCGATTGATCGCGCGCGGGCCAGCACAGCCCTTGCGCAAGCGACGCGCAAATCGCGCGATGCTCTGAATGACGGTCGCCATCTCATCATCTTTCCTGAGGGAACACGCCGTCCAGCAGGCCCTCGTGCACCGTCGCCACCTGACCGACGCCCTGCCCGGGCCCGAGCTGCTCGCGACCTTCCGCTGGCCCTTCATCATCGGGGCCGCCGTGGGTCTGGTGGGCTTCGCCGCGTCCTTCTTGATGCGCTCGGTGCCCCGTCCGACCCGAGAGGCCGCCGCTACGCGGGGGTAGGCTGACCGTCATGGTTGACGTCATTCCCGGCTGCGAAGCCTCCTCCTACCCCGGCGACCGCCGTGGCGTTCTCGTCCTGCACGGTTTCACCGGTGAGCCCTCCTCGATGCGCCACCTAGCCGAGCAGATCGCCTTCGAGGGCTACTCGGTGGAGCTGCCCCGCCTGCCCGGCCACGGCACCTCGCCCGAGGACATGGCCACGACGACCTGGGCCGACTGGTCCGGCACGGCTCTCGCCGCCTACGACGACCTGGCCGCACGCTGTGACAAGGTCGCCGTGGTGGGCCTCTCCATGGGTGGCGCCCTGACGGCCTACGTGGCCGCGCGCCGGCCCACGGCCGCCAACGTCTTCATCAACGCGCTCGTCAAGCCCATGACCCAGGAGATGGTCGACGGCCTGGCCGCCCTGCTCGAGGCCGGTGAGACGATGCTGCCCTCGATCGGCTCGGACATCAAGAAGGAAGACACGATTGAGAAGGCCTACGACGCCACGCCGCTCGCGGCCGCGGCCAGCCTCTTCGCCGCTCTGCCCGACGTGCACGCGGGACTCTCGAACATCGAGTCACCGAGTCTGATCTTCGTGAGCAACGAGGACCACACGGTCACCCCCGACAACGGCGACGAAATAGTCCGCCAGGTTCAGGGACCGACCGAGATCGTCCACTACGACAACTCGTACCACGTGCTCACTCTCGACAACGACGCCCCCGACATGGAGCGTCGCACCGTCGAGTTCTTGCGCTCGGTGCTGCCGGCGTGAGCAGCCCACTCTCGCGCGACGACGTCGCCAAGGTCGCGGGGTTGGCCCGACTGTCCCTGACCGAGGCCGAGCTCGACCAGTTCACGGCCCAGCTGGGTCAGGTGCTCGGCCACGCCGCCGACATCGCGGCACTGGACTTGTCGGACCTCGCGCCGACGGCCCACCCCTTCGGACTCGTCAACGTGGTGCGTCCCGACGTGGTCGGTGAGACCCTGGACCGCGACGCCGTGCTCGCCGAGGCCCCCCGGGCCATGGACGAGCGTTTCGAAGTCCCGCGCATTCTGGGCGAGGCCCCGTGAGCGCACGTTCCATCGCCGCCGCCGTCTCGAGCGGAACCTCCAGCGCCCGGGCCGAACTGGCCACGTCGCTGGCCGCGATTGAGGCGCGCAACGAGGAACTCAACGTCTTCTTGCACGTCGACCGAGCGGGCGCCGAGGCCTTCGCGGACGACGTGGATCGTCGCGTCGCCGCGGGGGAGACGCTTCCCCTCGCCGGTGTGCCCATCGCCATCAAGGACAACATGTGTCAGGTGGGCGTGCCCACGACCTGTTCGTCGCGCATCCTGGAAGGTTGGCGTCCGCCGTACCACGCGACGGTGATTGAGCGGCTACTGAAGGCGGGCGCCGTGCCGGTCGGCAAGACCAACCTCGACGAGTTCGGCATCGGGGTTTTCGCTGGCAACCACGAGTTCTCGCCCTCGCAGTATGAGATCAACATCTGGCATGCGGATGCGCTGGAGAGCGCCGACCGCACCTTCCTCTTCAAGTCCGCCATCAAGGAGATGGCCGCACAAGTCGACCTTCTCGCCACCTTCATGGGCAAGCCGTGGAACGACGAAGGCGGCAGCGGGTACCACATGCACATGTCGGTCAACGATTCTCATGGGCACAACGTGATGGCTGACGGCGATGACTTGACCGACACCGCTCGCCACATGATCGGCGGACTCATTGAGCACGCCGCCGCGTTGTCGGCTTTCACCAACCCGACCGTCAACGCCTTCAAGCGCCTAGCCCCG
>CAXBRI010000208.1:0-2171 GCA_963978125.1 uncultured bacterium
TTTCAAGCAGAAGACGGCATACGAGATAAGGCCACGTGACTGGAGTTCAGACGTGTGCTCTTCCGATCTGGTGAAGCAACCACCGGCGTTCTGCACCGGCTCGAGGAAGACGGCAGCCACCGTTTCGGGACCCTCACGCAGCAGTGCCTCTTCGATCTGGGCGGCGTGCCACAGACCAAAGGCGACAGGGTCGTCACTGTGAGCGAGGGCGCGGTAGTAGTTGACAGCGGGAACCTTCACGGCGCCGGGAACCAGCGGGGCAAAGGGCTCACGGTAGTCGTCGAGCGACGTGATGGTTAACGCGCCGAGCGTGGTGCCGTGGTAGGCAACGTCACGGCTGATGACCTTGTAACGGTCGACGTCACCGCGGAGGCGGTGGTACTGGCGGGCGAGCTTCCACGCCGACTCGTTGGCCTCGGCGCCACCGGTGGTGAAGAAGACGCGGTTGAGGTCACCCGGTGCGAGGCTGGCCAACTTCTCGGCCAGTTCGATGGCCCGCGGGTGGGCGTAGGTCCAGATAGGGAAGAAGGCCAATTCGTCCATCTGCTTGGCAACGGCGCGGCCGATTTCGGTGCGTCCGTGGCCGATGCTGTTGTTGAAGAGGCCCGAGATGCCGTCGAAGTATCGGGTGCCATTCGCGTCGAAGACGTGCACGCCCTCGCCCCGCACCATGACGGGTATTTCGTGCTTCGAGTCGTACGCTCCGAGACGCGACATGTGCAACCACAGGTTGCGACGGGCACGCTCGGAGTAGGTATGGCTCGGGTGGGTTTCGTCCGACATGGTGATCCCGTCGGAAATCATTTCGTGCAATGTCATCTGGTCCCCCAGTTGAATGTTTGTTTGGACAGCTTGAGATAGATAAAAGTCTCGACTTCGGTGACCCCGGGAATCGAGCGGATCTGGTCATTGAGCAGGGACACCAGGGCCGCGTCGTTCACGGCGACGAGCTCGGCGATGATGTCGTAACTGCCAGCGGTCATCACGACGTAGTTGGCCGCGTCGATGGCGGCGACCGCGTCGGCCACGGTGCGCACGTCACCGTGCACGCGGATTCCGACCAGGGCTTCGCGACCGTATCCAAGTTGGAGCGGGTCGGTGATGGCGACGATCTGCATGACGCCCGCGTCCTTGAGACGCTGCACGCGGCGGCGCACGGCCGGCTCAGAGATTCCGACCTCGGCGGCGATAGCGCCCCAAGCGCGACGGCCGTCTTCTTGGAGCAGGGTGATGATGGCGCGGTCGACGGCGTCGATGGCCGCCGAGCCCGGAGCGAGCAATTCGAGCGTGGGGCTGGTCGCCTTCTGCTTCGGTCGAGGTGCTCGTTGGGTGGTCATTGGGCTTGCTCCCACCGTCGGCCCAGGGGCCTACGGCTACGGATAGAAACACTGTAGCACCCCTAGGCGACGGATTTCGTCAGTTAGGGGGTGAAATATGTTTCATATCGCACCCAGGCCTCGGGAGGCCTTGTGCCATCTGGCAAAGTGGGGGGTGCCCCGAGGGGGCCACAACACGACGAAGGAGAGCACGGATGCGCCGAATTGAGAACTTCATCGGGGGCGAACGGGTGGCCCCGCGGGCTGGCAAGTACGTCGAACTCATCAGCCCGGTGACCGGCGAACCCTTCGTCGAGGCGCCACTCTCGGACGCCTCGGACATTGACACGGCCGTGCGCGCAGCCGAGGCCGCCTTTGCCAGCTGGAAGCGCACGACACCGTCGCAACGCAGTCTGATGTTGCTCAAGATCGCCGACATTCTCGAGACCCACGCCGAGGAACTCGTCGCGCTCGAAGCGGAGAACTGCGGAAAAATCGTTGCGGTCACTCTCAGCGAAGAGATCCCGCCGATGATCGACCAGATTCGTTTCTTCGCCGGCGCGGCGCGCGTCCTCGAAGGTCGCGGCGCGGCCGAGTACCTGCCCGGTCACACCAGCTACGTGCGTCGTGAGCCGGTCGGCGTGTGCGGCGCGGTGACGCCGTGGAACTACCCGCTCATGATGGCCGTTTGGAAGTGGGCACCGGCCCTTGCCGCCGGCAACACGATGGTGCTCAAGCCCTCCGACACCACGCCGGTCGCCACCGTGCGCATGGCTGAACTGATGGCTGAAGTACTCCCCGCGGGCGTCTTTAACGTGGTCTGCGGTGACCGCGACACTGGCCGGGCCCTCGTAG
>CAXBRI010000209.1:0-2140 GCA_963978125.1 uncultured bacterium
TGATTGTAGCTACCCTGCGCCAGCGGTGTGGGCGACGGGGCACCGGTTACGCAGGTCCTCCCAAATGGGATACGGATCGGCGACCCACTGGGGGTCGGTGTGGTCAAAGTCGGTGGCGAAATCAGCAACGGGCTGCTTATCCATGGTTACTCCTCGATGAAAATGGCGTGTTCGGGGCAGTTGACCTGAGCCAGCTCGGCCTGGGCCAACTGTTCAGTCGACAGTGGGCCGTCGTGGAGAACCACGCCGTTACCCAGGTCGTCGAATCCGAAGAGGTTCGGAGCGATGGAAAAACAACGCCCCTGACCCTGACACAGATCACCGTCGATACGTACCCTCATGGAACCCCCCGTTCCTCTAAGCGAAACCTACTACTCCCCCCGCGGGGCTCAGCGAACGCGCAGCGGCAGGTTGCGCGCCCCGCGAACCTGACCTTGCGAGAACGTCACCGCGGCCGGGTCTTCCAGCGTGAAAGTCGGGTAGCGCTTGATGAACTCCTGCAGAGCGATCTTCAGTTCCAGACGCGCCAAGTTCGAGCCGGCGCAACGGTGGATACCGAGGCCAAAGGCCAGGTGGCGGTTCTCCTTGCGGTCGATAATGAACTTGTCGGCGTCCTTGAAGGCAGCCGGGTCGCGGTTGGCGGCCGGGAAACCGAGCAGCACCCAATCGTCTTCCTTCATCGGGCAACCCATGAAGTCGTGGTCCTTTTTCACCAAGCGGGCCATCGTGACGGGAGCGTAGAAGCGGAGGAACTCCTCTATCGCCACGTCCATCAACTCGGGCTCTTCGACCAGACGCTTCAAGTCCTGCGGGTTCTGGGCGAGGTGCCACAGCGACGACGAGATAGCCGACCACGTCGTGTCAATTCCCGCCACGAGAATCAGCACCATCGTGCCAAAGACCATCTCCATCGGGAGCTTCTGTCCATTGAGTTCCACGTTCAACAGATACGTGGTCAGGTCATCGCGGGGATTGGCCTGGTGGTCGATGATTTGCTTCTCGAAGTACTCACCCATCGGCTGGAACTGGGCGATGCGCTCCTCCTGGGGCAGGTCCACGGCGTCGAGCACGATGTGCACGAACTCGAGGAACAGGTCAATGTCCTCCAGCGGGAAGCCCAGCATTTGCTGGATGACACCGACCGGGATGTACTGCGCGTACTGGGTACCGCCATTGACGACGGCGGCGTCACCCATCTGATCCAGCAGACGGTTGCAGAGATCACGAATCTGTTGCTCGCGTGCGTTGATGGGTCCGGGCGCGAAGGCCGGCAGGATGAGACGACGAGCCATCGAATGAAACGGCGGGTCCGACGTGATGGGCGGCGCGACACCGATCGGCGCGGGCAGGGCGTCCTCACCGGGACGGCCGTTACCGATGACCACGGTTCGGCTCGTGAAATTCTCCGTGTCCTTGGCGACGCGGCTCACGCCTTCGAAGGTGGTGGGGAACCAGCCGCCGCCGTAACGCTCGGTGTGGGCGACGGGGCACCGGGTGCGCAGGTCCTCCCAAATTGGGTACGGGTTGGCGACCCACTGGGGATCGGTGTGATCCCAGTCGGTGGCAAAATCGAGAACAGGCTGCTTGTCCATGACTACTCCTCGATGAAGATGGCGTGCTCGGGGCAGTTCACCTGGGCCAACTTCGCCTGCTCCAACTGCTCGGGTGACAACTCACCCGTGTGGAGCACCACGCCGTTACCCAGATCGTCGAAGCCAAAGAGCGCCGGAGCGATGGAAAAACAACGACCCTGTCCCTGACAGAGATCCCCGTCAATTCGCACCTTCATACGCCCTCCCGATTTCCTTACCGCTACTACCTTACCCGCCGGTAACCCTTAGCGATAGGGCGAATCTCAGGCGTCGTCGATTTCCTCTCGGGAGATGCCGAGGAAATAGAGAACGGCGTCGAGATAGGGCACGGACAAGGCAGCGTCGGCGTGCTCGCGCACCACGGGCTTGGCGTTGAAGGCGATGCCGAGACCCGCCGCCATCAGCATGTCGATGTCGTTGGCCCCGTCACCCACGGCCACCGTCTGCTCCAGGGGAACGCCGACCTCCCCCGCGAAGCGCACGAGCGCCGCGGCCTTTCCGGCCCGGTCGACAATTGGTCCGCACAACTGACCGGTGAGAACGCCATC
>CAXBRI010000210.1:0-2139 GCA_963978125.1 uncultured bacterium
GCCCGACCCGAAGCTGATTCACATTCATCCGATGTCAGCGTCGTATTCGTGGCTGGTGGCTGCAGTCGTGGTGGTCTCGGCTCTGATTCTGTGGGGTGGGGAGAAGACACTTCGTGCGGGAAGCCAGCGCGCGTCGCAGTTCTCGGCCACGGCGGCTCTGGCGAGCATTGTGGCCGTGGCGGCCTCGGCCATGTCGATTATCCAGCTACGTCACTTGCCCCAGATTTTCGCCATGCACAACGACTCGATGGTGTGGGCCTACACCAGTTACTCGTCGGCCATGATGCTCCTCATTGGCACGGCTGTGGTCCACTTCATCTTGCTGGCTTTCCTGGGACTCGGTCTGACGATTCGTTCGGCCCGGGGCGTCGTGAGTGCCGAGAAGTGGCACCAGGTTCGGCTGGTTCGACTGTTCTGGGTTTGGACTGCGGTGTCGGTGGTGGTCACCACTGCGCTGACGACTACAGTAAATACGATTCATTAACAAACAGCCCGCGGTTTTCCGCGGGACTGTCGTGAAGCGGGTCCCGTGAGGCCCGAACGACGGGAGTGAGATGACCAGCTCGAGTGAGGACCAGGCACCCCCAGGTGGCCTGGTCTTTTCTTCGTCACACCGGCTTTTGTCGGCAGATGACGTCAGCCGCGCCATCAGGCGCATGGCGCACGAAGTGGTGGAGCGAAACGGAGGCGTCGAAGGGGTCGTCATCGTCGGCCTCCAACGCGGTGGATCTCTGCTCGCCCGAGTTCTGGCTGACACGCTCGGTGAGATATCGGGCCAAAACATTCCGAATGCTCTTCTCGATGTTTCCTTCTACCGAGACGATTTGGAAGTTCGACCACTGCCGGATGCTGCGTCGACGACATTGGACCGCGACCTCACCGGTCAGACCGTGGTTCTGGTTGACGATGTTCTCTACACCGGCCGGACCATCCGGGCGGCGCTGAACGCTTTGGCTGATTGGGGCCGACCCCATTCAGTTCAACTCGCGGTACTGGTTGATCGTGGTCACCGAGAACTGCCGATTCGACCGGATTTTGTCGGCAAGAACCTGCCGTCGTCGCGTGACGAAACCGTGGTCGCCACCTTGGACGGTGTGTGGATTGGCACGGTGACGAAGTGATCGAGTCCATTCGCGGAGCAAACCTGCTGGACCTGTCGGAGCTGAGCGCTTCGGCGATTCTCGAGGTCCTCGACACGGCCGAATCGTTCGTGGAGGTCCACCGCCGCTCCATCAAGAAAGTGCCCGCTCTTCGGGGAAGGGTGGTGGCATCCCTGTTCTACGAGGAATCCACTCGAACCCGTCTCAGCTTTGAAACGGCGGCCAAGCGGCTGTCAGCCGACGTGCTGTCGCTCGCGGTTGCCTCTTCCAGCGTCAAAAAGGGTGAGTCACTGCGTGACACCATCGCGACCATCGACGCCCTCGGGATTGATGCAGTCGTGTTACGTCACCAGTCGAGTGGCGCCCCCGAGCAGGTCAGCCGCTACGTGCCGCACGTGCGTGTGATCAACGCGGGCGACGGACAGCACCAACATCCGACACAGGGCCTACTGGACGCCTTCACGGTTCGCTCGGTGTTGGCCGGACGTCAGAGCGCACGCGGAAGCGAAACCGGATCCGAGATGTTTCGCGGATTGCGCGTGCTCATCGTGGGGGACATCCGGCACAGCAGGGTCGCGCGCTCCGATATCGCAGCGTATCGGGCACTGGGCGCCGAGGTTCGCGTGGCGGGTCCTCCCACCTTATTGCCCGCCGGCGTCACCGGATGGGGCGTGAGCGTGTCGGAGGACTTCGAAGCGGACCTGGAGTGGGCCGATGTCGTGGGCCTGCTCCGCCTTCAACGCGAACGGGGAACGGGGGACTTCGTTCCCTCGTTGGCCGAGTACACCACCTGTTTTGGATTGACCGCGGAACGGGCCGCACGTCTGCGTCCAGAAACGCTCATCATGCACCCCGGTCCCATGAACAGAGGGCTTGAAATCACCGCAGAATCGGCAGATTCTGCACGCAGCGTTATTGTCGAACAAGTAAGTAACGGCATCAGTGTTCGAATGGCGATTCTCTATCTTCTCTTAGCAGGTGAAATGTGAATTATTTAATAGCTGGCACTAAATTAGATCTAAAATCATCAGAAGTAGAT
>CAXBRI010000211.1:0-2134 GCA_963978125.1 uncultured bacterium
AGCCACGCCGAAGCAACCGCCATGACGACCGCCCCGAGCGCCAGATACCACTGGACAACCGCAGATGCGGCCAGAGCCACCACCACAACCACCGACGCTACGAGGCGGGTACGTTCGCGACGAAAGAAAAATGACTTGACCGCGGCGGCGTGCCCCTCGCGCTCACCCGGTGAGGGGGCGTACGGGTTCTGCCACGTCGGGTCCAGCACGGGCGCGACGTACGCCGGCCGTGAACGGTTTGAGCGGTGCGACGAACGCGACCGGTTACGAGATTTAGATCGCGACGCCACGTGAGACAGGCTACCGGACACCCTTGAATGACCCGCGTGCGCGTTCATACAGCGCTTCGTACCGAGTAACGAGCGCCCCCATCGACCAACGTCGAGCGTGTTCCAAGGCAGCCGCCCGGCGCGGCTCACTGTCGTGCTCCAAGGCCGAGACCAGCGCTCGGGCGAGGTCGGGCACGTCGCCGGGACGAAAAAGCGTCGCGTGCCCGCCGGCGGCTTGACGGTAACCGTCGATGTCGCTGGCGACAATCGGCACTTCACTGGCCATCGCCTCCAGCAGGACCAGACCGAAACTCTCGCCGTGCAGAGCCGGGGCGGCCACAACGTCGGCTCGGCGCAACCACTCGCGCTTCGCAGAGTCACTCACCGCGCCGACGAACATCACCGAGGGATCCCCCGCGGTTCGTTGGCGCAAACCTTCCCCTTCGGGCCCCTCGCCCACCACCACCAGGCGCCAAGCCGTCGTTGTCGACGAATTCAGATGGCGCACGGCATCGACGACGGTGGCCGTGCCCTTGCGTTCTTCGAGCCGCCCCACGGTCACCACCACGGGCTGAGTGTCGCGCGTGCGAGGGACTTGGCTGAATCGCTCCACTTCAAAACCATTGAAGAGAACCTCGGGTTCCACGCCGGCCGCCTCACCCATGGTTCGTGCGGCGCTTTCACTGACGGCGGTGGTCACATCCAGTCCCCGGGCCAACACGTGAAGGAGCGGCCGGGTCAGACTCACCGCCGGACCACCACCACTGCGGTGAAACGTCCCCACCGAGGCATAGTCGTGGGCGAGAATCGACGCCCACCCCACGAGAGGCGCCAACGGTTCGTGGAAATGAATGACATCGGGCGAAAAGGACGAGATTGCGATTCGGGCACGCCGAGCGGCCGACACACTCAGGGTCAGCGGTGCTCGAGATCCATTCGCGGGAAGCGACAAGCGCGATCCGAGGCGCACGACAGTAGCCGGAGTGTCCAATGGGCTCTTGTCAGCGACATCGGGGGCGACAATCAACACTTCGTGGCCGCGGCGTGAGAGTTCGCGCGACTGGGACAAGACCTGCTCTTGTACACCCCCGTGCACGGAGAACGCGTACGGGCTGACGAGGGCAATTCTCACGTCGCCCCGTCAAACCGAGGTTGTAGAACGTGCCACTGCTCTGGAGCGCGGCGAATCAACCACTCCAACTCGCGGGCCACATCCTGGGTGATCCGCGTCACATCCTCACGGAGTCGACCGTCCGTTCGTTCCACAGCGATAGGTGGGGAAATAACCGCAAAGTGATCACGACCGGGTCCCGTGTAGCAGCAGCCGGCCACCAAGGTTGCGCCCGTGCGCAACGCCAGCGTCGCCGGTCCCGCCGGTATCGACACGCGTTCTCCGAAGAAATCGACTTCTACTCCGTTTCCTTCGATATCGCGGTCACAGAGCAATCCCACGACTCCACCCGCTTTGAGGGTGGAGAGAAGAACGGTCCCCGCCTTCTCATCGAGTGGCTCGATGTTGATACCAATCGCCGCTCGCTTGTCTCGGAAGAATTCGAACAGGGCTCTCGGTTCGAGCTCCTCAGCGACTGCCGTCATAGGAAGGCCAATCGAGGCAAGGAAGGAACCGCCCCACTCCCAACTGCCCACGTGGGGCAGGGCAACGATGACACCGAGACCTTTGGCCGACGCCGCCTGCAGATGTTCGAGGCCTTCCGAGATTGTGAATCGCTGGGCGACGTTCTGTGGGTCCAACGCCGGCAATTTCGCTCCTTCGGCCCAGTAGTGACCGTACGACGCGAAGGCCCGTGCCACGAAGTCGTCAACCAGGCCCTCATCTCGAACGGCCCCGGGTCGGTACATTGCGT
>CAXBRI010000212.1:0-2125 GCA_963978125.1 uncultured bacterium
CGGGAAGTCGGGTGAGACGAGTAGCGTTTCACCGCGCGGGCTCACCGTCTTTCCCAATGTTGCCAGTTGGGTGGGCCGGCGCTCGAAGCGAGTTGGTCACCAGCCTACTTTTGTGATGTGCTCACTACGCGCCAGAGTCGATACCGTTTGCGACGTTCGAACCGTGGGCTAGCGCCCAGCGGCTGATGGCGCGACTCGAAATCGAGGTGTTTCTAAGCAAATCTCTTCGAGCGACATGTTTCCAAAATCACCCCATCAGCCGGAACGCGCTAGCAGCCCGTGGCAAAAGCCGGTTTTTGTGAGTTCAGTAAGTTTCTGACGCTCATCTCACGTTGGCAGCGCGATCGGTCGAATGCGGCCGATTTTCCGGGAATGATCGCTGAAGCACTTCGAATAGGTCTGAATTGCACTCCAGAACGTTGATATTGCATGGCACAGCGCGGCCAACAAGTCCGCGAACCCTCGCGGTGTTCCCGCTCCGAAGTGTTTTCTCATCACCAAGCTGAAATTGAATGCAGCTGCCTGCACGAGGAGTCGCTTCCTGATGTTGTTATTGCCTCGCACATGTAGCCGCCTCATGGCACCCGTTTCGTAACAATGAGCGAAGGTTCGCTCCAGGAACTCACCCCGACGCGCCAACAGACGCTTGCCCCGATCTCCTTGAATTCGTCGTCGATTTGCGTAGACGGCAGCCTGCGCCTCACCCTCGGTGTCATCTTTCCACTGCCGCCGTCCACGATCTGGCTCGGAGACATATGTCCGGAGATCCAGTTCGTCAAAATCCTTCAGCACATCATTGCTGTGATAGCCTTTGTCCGTCACGACTTCTTCGATCTTCAGCGTTCCCTTGGAGGCTTCGCCGTTGATTCGGATCTCCTGCAAATGACGCGTGGCTTCATTGACCGAGTCCAAAACCGTTTGTGTGTCGCCGCGATTGGCGTCGTGACGAACCACAGCCAAAATCGCACCATGTCCCTCTTCTCCCAAGTCCACGACATGCTCGGCCTTGTGGGACAGGTGTGTGGAACCGTCCTTCATTTTCATGATTTTCGCGGTCGGATCCTTGGGATGCTCCCAATCCTTGTTCGCCCCCTTCTTCGGGCGGTTCTTGTCGATCTTGGCGAGGTCAGCCCGTGTCGGGGTCTCGATCCCGGATGCCTTGGCCAATCCGATCAGAAAGTTCGTGTACGATTCGCCCGAATCCTTCCGCACGATGGAACGTAATGCCGCATTGGCTTCCAGGAATGTGGCATCCACACCCACCGTCGCGCCATCGATCAGCCCTTGTCCCGCCAGAACCTGCAGCATCCATTGAAAGACGGCTTCGTGTGTTTCTACGTCAATTAACCGACGTGTCCGGGAAAGCGTTGAATGATCTGGAGGAGAATCCGCCAGTGTGAACCCCAAGAAGGCCCTCAGACTCAGGGAGTCCTCGATCCGCCAAGCCATCCCACGTTCCGAATCGATTCCCTCGAAGTAACCGATGAACAACGTCCGAAAGTAGACGCCTGGCGCAAGCCCTGGACGTCCCATCTTGTCGGCATAGAACGGACGACAACTCTCTTCCACGAATTTATCAAACTCATGCTCCGCCAAGATGCGGTTCAAACGGTCGTAGAAGACATGCCGTGGAGCCGAAGGCAAGGCGTCCGCCGTAATGAACAAAGCCTCTTGGCGCTCCTGTTTCCGCCGACCCATCGCCATTCCACAAACCTCCGTGAGAACCCGAACAATAAAAGGCGGCCATAGGGTAGCGCGATTCTCCCTCGCGTCAACGGCTAATTCCGACTTTTGCCACAGGCTGCTAGGCGAGGAAACCAGGGGATCGTTCTGACACTCGCTTCACGCATCCCGCTACCACGTGATTGACTTCAATCCCTGTTGCGAATGGAGGAACCCGTCATTGTGCCGTGGCCCGAATCCTGTTCCCTGACTTGCACGACGATGTTTCGAAGTGGTTCGCCGTGCGTTAGACTTCGGAGGCATCTTTTGTCAGTCATCCGTCTTGATCATCGGTGTTTCCATGGATCGTTTCGCGTCTGTTGTTGTGTTGTTGCTGATGAGTTCCTCGGTCTGGGGGCAGGTGTCGTCGCTGCAGGATCAATTGACTGCTGAAGGGGTGAAG
>CAXBRI010000213.1:0-2113 GCA_963978125.1 uncultured bacterium
GGGAGCGCGCCCACGACCTGGCCGCCCTACTCGAAGCACGGGGCGTGCACGAGCTCGCCTCCTACGAACGACGCCGGCGCGTGATGACGCCGCTGCGGGGCTGAGATGGCGACCCTCGCCGAACTCGCGGCCGCCCACACGGACCTTCCCGAAGGGGCCGTCGACCATCTCTTGCGTCTCGTGGTGTCGTCGTCGCTACTCGCCGACCTCTCCTTCTCGGACATGTTGGTGATGGCCCCGGTGCGTGGACCGGGAGCGTCGGACATCGAACGCTTCGTGGTGTTGGGCCAGATCCGCCCCAACAACCGGGCCACGCTCATTCACGACGACCTGATTGGCACCCGGCCCCGCGCCGAACGCTGGCCCGTGGTGAAACTCGCGATGGAGAGCGGGCGTCTGACCGAGGGAACGACGAGTTTGGAGGGAATTTCCGACTCGCTACCGGTGTGGTGCGTGCCAGTTCGCTGGCAGGGGCAGCTGATCGCGGCCCTCGTGCGCATTCAGGGAACGCTGCGCGGGCCGGCTTCCTTGTACGAACAGGTGTATCTCAAGGTGTTTGAGCGCCTGTGCTCCATGGTGGCCGACGGATCGTTCCCCTTCCGGGAGGATGTCGTGGTCGGTCCTGGTTTACCCCGCGTCGGTGACGGTGTGGTGGTGCTCGATCACACCGGCGCAGTCGAATTCGCCACCCCCAACGCGTCGAACGCCCTGCACCGTTTGGGTGTCTTCGCGGCCGTCGAAGGCCGACGTTTGTCGGACCTGGGGCTCACTACCCGGGTCATCGACCGGACCCTCGAGTACGCGTTGCCCTCGCTCGAGGAAGTTGACAAGGGGCACGACGTCGCCATTCTCGTTCACTGCGTACCGATCATCGAGCGCGGACAGGTGACGGGTGTGCTGATCTTGCTTCGAGACGTGTCGGATCTTCGTCAGTTGAACCGCGCCGTGATGGTGAAAGAAGCGGCCATTAAGGAAGTCCACCACCGCGTGAAGAACAACCTGCAGACGATTTCGTCGCTGCTGCGCCTGCAGTCGCGCCGGTCCCACGAACCCGAAACCATCACGGCGCTGCGAGAGGCCGAGCGCCGGGTTCGCTCCATTGCCGTGGTTCACGAGGTTCTGTCCCGGGAACCCGGCGAGCAGGTCGAGTTCGAAGAAATCGTCCAGTCCATCGTGACTTTGGTGGAGGACTCGGTACTCGTGTCGCACCCGGTCGAGATTGTCGTAAACGGTGATCTCGGCACGTTGTCGACCGACGTGGCCACGCCACTCGCCGTCGTGTTGGCCGAACTGCTGACCAACGCCGTCGAGCACGCGTTCGAGGAGTTCGGTGATGACTACAGCGAAGTGGGCGTCGTGACCCTCAACCTGTCCGCGCGCGAGGGTCGGGCTATCGCCGAGATACGTGACAACGGAAGCGGGTTGGGACCTCAGTTCTCATTGGACGCGCCGACGAGTCTGGGTCTATCGATTGTGCGCGACCTGGTGCAGTCCCAGTTGCGTGGAACCATCACGATGGAAAACGTGTCCGCCGAACGCGGCGGTGGCACCTACGTCCGCGTGGACGTGCCGACGAAAATCGACTAGTCGTTGGTGGCGCGGCGACGGGCCGCCAGCCACTGCTTACGCAGCTTGCGGCGCTCATCCTCCGTGGTGCCACCCCAGACGCCCGACTCCTGATTCGTGGCCAGGGCGAACTCGAGGCAGTGACTTTGTGCTTCGCACTGGTTGCAGACGCGCTTGGCCGACTCGATCTGGGAGCTGGCCGTGCCGGTCGTGCCGACCGGGAAGAACAATTCGGGCTCGGTGTCACGGCAGGCGGCCGACAAGCGCCAGTCAGCCTCGTCCCAGGCGTGTGTTCTGTTCCAGACGAGAGTCATGTTCGGTATCCTTCTCGGGAAAGCGTTCACGAGGTTTGTGAACGAACGGTTTAAAAGATTAGGGCCAAAATGCCCCCGTGACAAGGGGAAATTCCGGCTCGAAACCCCAGGAGGCCCCATGAAAACCCGAATTGAGGCCCATCGTGGCCTCCACGCCGAGGCCCGAGAGAACACCGTGGAGGCCTTCGCCGCGGCCGTGGCCGCCGGGGTGGACGGCGTGGAACTCGACGTCC
>CAXBRI010000214.1:0-2110 GCA_963978125.1 uncultured bacterium
AGCATTGCGCTGACCCGTCCTTGACTTGTGAGTGACACGGTGCCGTCGGGGGCGTGGAGACCACGCTGGGACGTGTCGGTCAACACGCGCAACGGTCCGCGAACGGTTGGATCGGGGTCGCCCATCGCGGTGACGCCCCACACCTCGTTCACGTGACCGTGGTGCCACTGCGCCACGAGGGCGGTGACGGTGGTGTCGAAGGGGAGGGGGACGACCTCGGCCACGGGCAGTTCGTGAGCGATGCGCCAGACTCGTAGTCCCGTCGCGGGGTCGCGTCCGAGGTACACGGCCGAGCTGCGCACCTCGCCGAGTCCGCGCACGCTCACCACGTCACCCGCGCCCTGGTAACTCACCACGAGTGACGGGGTCACCACGAAGCCGGGGTGGTGGCCTCGGGCCCCCGACAACACGACGGCGTCGGAGGCCGCCGTACGCCACGTCACGGGCAGGGCGTCGAGGTTGGTGGCAAGGTGAGCCGTCACCGGTTCTGCGTGCGGCGCGGGTGAGCGGTTGACGAAAAGCAACGCCCCGCCGGCGAGGACGGCGACCAGCGAGAGCGAGAGAACGGGCCGCACGCGACGAACCGACGGTCCCCACGCGGCGTCGACGCGGCCGAGTTCACTGGGGTGAATCCAACTTCGGGAACCGGGCGCCGGGCGCGACGAGTTGCGCTTACGGCTCACCGCGTCAGGCTACCGACCCCCTCCGCGGTGAGGGGGTCGCCCTAACATCGCTCCATGGCTCTCGACGTCGCGCTGGACCTGGGCACGGCTCAGACACGGTTGGCGACGTCGACGCGCGGACTCGTCTTGGACGAACCCACCATTGCCGCGATTGACACCCGTTCGGGTTCGGTGGTGGAGATCGGATACGGCGCGTTGGACGTCATCGCCACCACCCCGCGTCACGTGGTCGCGTACCGACCTTTGTCCCAGGGGACGACCGTCGACTTCGACGTGACGGCCCGACTCATCCACGGCCTCTTCGCCCGGGCCGGCCTCGGCGGTCTGTCGCGGGCCCGCGTGGTGGTGGCCGTGCCCACCCTGGCCACGGCCATTGAACGTCGGGCCATCACCCAGGCGGCCGTGCAGGCGGGCGCGCGCGACGTCAGTTTGGTCGAGGCCCCCATCGCGGCCGCGGTGGGCCTGGGCCTCCCGCTCGAAGAGCCCGTCGGATCGGCCGTCGCCGTGTTGGGCGCGGGCGCGAGTGAACTGGCGGTGCTCTCGCTTGGGGGCATCGTGACCGGCGCGGCGCGCCGGGTCGGGGGAGCCGACATCGACACGGCCCTCGCCACGGCGTTGCGCCTGACCCACGGCGTCGTGGTCCCTCCGGCGACCCTCGAGTGGTGCAAATTCACCTTGGGACAGGCCCGCGCCTCACGACGCAGTGCGAGTCACGAGGTGCGCGGACGCACGACCAACCGGGGCCGTCCCACCGCGGTGACTGTGGAGTCTGACCTGGTGGATGGCGCCACGCGCGACGTGGTGGCCAGCATCGTGACGATGTTCCAAGAGTGCCTGGGTTCGACCCCGCCGGATCTGTCCCACGACATCGCCAAGCGGGGTATCACGCTCGTGGGTGGAGCGGCGCAGTTGTCGGGCTTCGACCAGTTGCTCACCGAAGCGACCGGCGTGGTGTGCACCGTGGCCCCCGAACCCGACCGCGTGGTGATTGCCGGCCTCGAGGCCTGCCTGGGCGAAACGATCGCCCTGCGCGCGTTGACGCGTCGCGCTACTCGCTGAGCGCCTCGGCGGCGGCGCGCACTTGCCAGTCCCGGTCCTCGCGGGCCCGAGCCAACGCGGCCTCGACCTCGGGTCCCTCGAAGTTGGCCAGGGCCACGACGGCTCGGCGTCGCACCGGGGGCTTGTCGTCGAAGGCCGCGAGGATGGTGGCCAGTCCGGCCTCATCACCCAGTGCCCCCAACGTGGCCACGGCCCCCTCACGCACGCGCGCGTCCTCGTGCTGACTCGCGAGTTCGCAGCACCGGGTGAGGCCCTCGTGTATCTCGTGTTCGTTCACGACGAAGAGAGCGGCGTCCACGACGAGGGGGTCGTCGTCATCGAGGGCGCGTAGGACGTCCGTGGTGAGCGAGGGCTCGGGTGCGGAGGCG
>CAXBRI010000215.1:0-2101 GCA_963978125.1 uncultured bacterium
AATGATACGCCGTCGTGGACTTCCTCCCCAGCCCACTCGACCTTCCGCCCACCACCGGCACCAAGCCCGGCAAGGAAGAGGAAGTGGAGCGCAAGGCCGACGACTCACAGCCCTTTAGCGCGCTGGCCTTCAAGATCATGACCGACCCCTACGTCGGTAAGTTGACCTACCTGCGCGTGTACTCGGGCACCCTCGAAAAGGGTGACACCGTCATCAACACGACCAAGGGTGGCAAGAAGGAGCGTCTGGGACGCCTCCTGCTCATGCACGCCAACAACCGTGAGGACCTCGACACCATCCGCACCGGTGACATCGTCGCCGCCGTGGGTCTCAAGCAGGTCACCACGGGTGACACCCTGTCCGATCCCGACAACCCCATTCAGTTGGAAACGCTGGAGTTCCCCGAGCCCGTTATTCACGTGGCCGTCGAACCCAAGACCAAGGCCGACCAGGAGAAGTTGTCGAAGGCTCTCTACGCCCTCTCTGAAGAGGACCCAACCTTCCGTGTGCGCACCGACGAAGAGACCGGCCAGACCGTTATCTCCGGTATGGGTGAGCTCCACCTCGAAGTGCTCGTCGACCGCATGCTCCGTGAGTTCTCGGTGGACGCCAACGTCGGTAAGCCTCAGGTGGCCTACCGCGAGACGATCCGCAAGACCGTCGAGAAGGTGGAAGAGAAGTACGTCCGCCAGACCGGTGGTAAGGGTCAGTACGGCCACGTGGTCATCACCGTCGAGCCGACCGGCCCTGGTGGCGGCTACGAGTTCGTCGACGAAATCACCGGTGGTGTGATTCCCAAGGAGTACATCAACCCGATCAACCAGGGCATCACCGAGTCGCTGACCTCGGGTGTTCTGGCGGGCTACCCGATGGTCGACCTGCGCGTGCGCCTGACCTTCGGTTCGTACCACGACGTGGACTCCTCGGAAATGGCCTTCAAAATTGCCGGTTCGCTGGCCATCAAGAAGGCCACCCGCCAGGCCAGCCCCGTTCTGCTCGAGCCCGTCATGGCCGTCGAGGTCGTGACCCCCGAGGACTACATGGGTGACGTCATTGGTGACCTCTCCAGCCGTCGTGGCCGCGTGGAGGGCATGGAGCAGAAGGGCAACAGCCAGGCCATCCGGGCTCTTGTACCCCTCGCTGACATGTTCGGCTACGCTACTGACCTGCGTTCTCGCACCCAGGGGCGGGCAACGTACACGATGCAGTTCCATTCGTACGCAGAAGTTCCCGAGTCGATCGCCAAGGAGATCGTCGCAAAGGCAACGGGCGCGTAAGAAAACGCCGGGCAACCGGCACCCAGGTCCAAACCGGTGTCGGGGAGGGCCGACAAAAACCCGACGAGTCCAACCGGACGAGTCCCGAAAGAGAAAGTAATCCCCGACAATGGCAAAAGCTAAGTTCGAGCGCACCAAGCCGCACGTCAACATTGGAACCATGGGTCACATTGACCACGGCAAGACCACGTTGACCGCCGCTATCACGAAGGTTCTCGCCGACCGCGTTCCCGGTTCGGCGTTCACGCCCTTCGACCAGATTGACAAGGCTCCCGAGGAGCGCCAGCGCGGTATCACCATCTCGATCGCCCACGTGGAGTACGAGACCCCGAACCGTCACTACGCGCACGTCGACATGCCCGGTCACGCCGACTACGTCAAGAACATGATCACCGGTGCCGCCCAGGTGGACGGCGCCATCATGGTCGTGTCCGCGACCGACGGTCCCATGCCCCAGACCCGTGAGCACGTGCTGCTCGCCCGTCAGGTGGGTGTGCCCTACATCGTCGTGGCCCTCAACAAGTCCGACATGGTCGAGGACGAGGAGCTCCTCGAGCTCGTCGAGATGGAAGTGCGCGAGCTGCTCAACAGCTACGACTTCCCGGGCGACGACACCCCGATCGTCCGCGTCTCGGCCCTGAAGGCCCTCGAAGGCGACGCCGCCTGGGGCGACAAGGTCATGGAGCTCATGGCCGCCGTCGACTCCTACATCCCCGAGCCCGAGCGTTCGACCGACAAGCCGTTCCTCATGTCGATTGAGGACGTTATGTCGATCACCGGTCGTGGCACCGTGGTGACCGGCAAGGTTGAGCAGGGCATCATCA
>CAXBRI010000216.1:0-2093 GCA_963978125.1 uncultured bacterium
ATGACGGCCCCGGTCGCCTCGGCGATGAGAGAACCACACCGGCCCGCCGCCCGATGTTGCACAGCGGGTGCAGTCGCTCAGGTCGACGAAGCGCGACCCACCGGCATTGCAGGCCGTGGCCACGACAGCCGGCATCGACAACGAGGGCGTACCCCACGTGGTGGTTGCCGTGATCGTAGGCCCGAAGCGAGCCACCATCGCCTCGAGTTCGTCACCTCCGAACTCGTAACAGCACGGCCCGATGGCGGAAAGCAGGAACGAGGTGCACGCGCTGGCGCCCATCGATCGCAGCATGTCGAGTGAGCGTTCGACCACCCCTCCGAGCGCGCCGCGCCATCCGGCGTGCACCACGCTCAATCGACGGGAATCAGCCACGACGAGGGGCACGCAGTCGGCGACGAGGACGCACAGCGCATCGCCTCCCATAGTGGTCAGGCCGTCGGCTTCGCCGAGTGGGAGGTGGGAGTCACGCACGTGAGCCCCGTGGACCTGTCGCATGAAGATGAGCGGTGCGCCGGCCGCCTCGGCCACCAGGGCACGGTTGGCCTCCACTGCGGTGGGGTCGTCACCCACGTGGTCGCCCAGATTGAGCGAGTCGTAGGGCCCGGTGCTCACTCCGCCGAAACGGTCGGTCACGAAGGCGTCGACGCCGAGTTCACGAAACGACTCGAAGACGTGCACCGTGATGGGGCCGCGCTGTTCGGGCGTGAGGCTCATGACTCGTCCGTCGAGCACGCGGCACACAATCCGCGGGCGTAGATGACGTGGTGGTCCAGACGGAAACCGCGGGACTCGGCCAGCTCGGCCAGTTGTCGGGCGAGGTCGTCGCAGGGAATGTCGACGCTGGACCCGCACGACTCGCACTCCACGTGATGGTGGTGGGAGGTTTCGTCGCAGCGGCGGTACCGGCCGTCGCCGGGATCGGGGGAGCGCTCCACGAGTCCGTCGTCGAGTAGGCGGGCCAACTCGCGGTACACCGTGGCCAGACCAATGGAATCACCGAGTTCGGCGACGCGGGCGTGCACGTCGCGGGCCGATGCGAATCCGGGGAACGTCGACAGGGCCGACAGAACGGCTGGCCGCGTCTTACGCGCCACCGGCCACCACCGCGGCCATCGCCACGACGCCCACGACGGTGGCCACCAGTGTCATGCGCGACGGGTGGCGGGCGTGGGCCTCGGGCAGGATGTGCGAGGTTGCGATGTAGATCACGATGCCGGTGAACAGAGCCAGGTACAACGCGATGTCGCGCTCGCGCACCAGGACCAGCGAACCCAATGCGGCGCCGCCGACCCGGGCCACGAGGTCGAGGGCGAGCAGCCAGCGGGCCCGGTTGCTCCACTGATTGCCCTTCACGAGGAATGACACCGTGTTGAGTCCGTCGCTATAGGCGTGCACGGCCAGGGCCACTGTCACGGCAACACCGAGGCTGGTCGTCACGTGGAAGGCCGCGCCGATGCCCACGCCGTCGAGGAAAACGTGGCCCGTCATCGCGAGGGCGCTGAGCGTGCCCACCACGTGGCGGTGTTCGTGGGACTCGTCGTAGTCCGAGTCGTGGGGCTCGTGGGTGGCCACGGCCTTTTCGACGACGTGGAGTAAGAGGAAGCCCACCACAATGGCCACCGAGACGAGTGGGAGTCGTCCCCAGCGGGAGTGGTTCGCCGCGAACACCGTGGGAAGGAGATCAAAACCGACCAAACCGAGGAGAAGGCCGGCCGAGAGGCCCAAGGCCAAGTGCAGTCGGTCGCGCGTTCGAAGGGCCGTCAAGCCTCCGAGGGTGGTGGCGAGAGCCGTGGCCGCGGCAAAGGGGAGGGCCAGATGCACCGCGCCAGCCTAGTTATTTTGAGAATCATTTTCAATTCTGGCTCCACCACCCCGTTAGGGTGACCGGCGTGCCCCTGCTCGAGCGCACCTCACTTCCCGCCGCGGGCACCACGGTCGATCTCGCCGTCTCTGGTGGGCCTGATTCGGTGGGGTTGGCATTGCTGGCCGCGGAACGCGGGCTGGTTGCCCACCTTCATCACGTTCGTCACCATCTGCGTCCCGACGACCACCTCGACGCCGAACTCGTACGCGAACTCGGCCGTGACCTC
>CAXBRI010000217.1:0-2078 GCA_963978125.1 uncultured bacterium
GGCGGTCGGCGGCAAGCCGGCCACGGCGGTCGAAATCGTTGCGCTTGGCGCGGCCCCGAGCGTGATCACGTCTTGGGCTTGGCACAGGCGAGCACCTCCCCATGCGAGGACCACGGCAACGATGGCCAATCGCACGCAGGCGCTTGGCAGCATTTCGATGGGTGGGGTGATGCCGAATGTCCTCATGACGAGCTCTCTAAGGCGCCTCAAGTGTTGACAGTACGAGTGTGAACGACGGGGTCACGTCCTCTCAGAAACGGTTCCACGCCAAACAGCTTCTGACATATGTGCATAAAGCGTGCCACAGTACCTCACTACAAAGCCTTCCGGCCTCCCCAAGCCGGCGTGTGCTGCCGCGCCACACGCCGGCCCCTGGGGGTGGAACCACTACACGCGCCGGGAATGTCTCAGGTGCCGCCGGTGATCGTGTAGGTGACCGTGCGGGTGGCCGAGGCCACGACGCCGGCCGCCGCGGTCGCGTTGAGCTCGTAGGTGATCGCCAGCCCCGCGGCGTTCAGCTTGGTGATGCCCGTCACGACATCCGTCGCGACCGCACTGAGCTGCTGTTTCCCCGCGCTGGTGCCGCCCGAGGGCGCGGCCAGCGTCGTCGACAGCGTCACACCGGTCGGCATGGCGACGTCGATCGCCGCGGTGATCTTGGCGGTGCTCTGGTTGGTGGTCACCGAGTAGGTGCTCCCGGTGGCCGTCACGGTCGTCGGGGCGCTACCAGCGACCGCGGCGTTGATCGTGAGGCTGGGCGTCCCGGAGACGCTCACCTGGTTGATGGCGCTGACCTGAAAGGTCAACACGTGGCTGGCGGTCTGCGCCAGCAGCGCGGATGCGGCCAGCGGCAGCAGCGCGAATGACACGAGAAACTTCTTGGTGCGGCTCATGGTATCCCTCCCAGTGGGTAAACAGGCCATCAGTGGCCTCACTGGCAGTATCGACAGCCCCCGGAAAAACTTTAACCGGGCCTGCGACCTAGCAGTTATTCGAGACGTTGACGCAGTACTGAATGGTGACGTTCTGCAGCGTCGGATCGACCGCGGAGGTCGCGTTCATCCTATAGGTCAGCGTGTACGCGGTGCCCAGCACCAAGTTGGCGGTCAGAATGTCTTGGTAGCTCGTGGTGAGCGTCACCGCGCCCGACGACGCATTAAGCACGCCCACCGCCGCCTGAACGGAGATTGTCATCCCCGCAGGGAGCGACGACGAGAGTCTGGCTCGAACTTTTCGGTTGGCAAAGGCGCTCGTTCCGGTGAGCACATAGCTAGCCCCTGTGCTGGTCGCCTGAGTGGGTTGCGCACCAGCGACGGCGGAGTTCACGACCAACGACGGGCTGCCTGCGAGGGTGATGCCATCCTGGGCGGCGGCCGTCGCTACCGATGACCCGAGGACCGTCAGCGCGAATGCCAGGTCGACCAAGAGCCGCGCTGCGAAGCGTGCTGCAGGGTGCGCGACCAGGCGTGCCGCATCGGCGCCGGACCGCAGGCTGCGGCCAAGTCCAGCGGAGGAAGTCATGAAGTTCACAAGGGAAGGTATCGGCTCTGCGAACGAAAACCTTTAGCGCGTCGGCCTCCAGGCGTTCCTCGCACGCCGGGCGGCACCGACCGATGTCGATGCCGCCCGGATGTCACGCTCGGTGCGCCGCTCCTAAAAATAGGTGGCCGCGCAAAGCCCTCGCTCAATCGAAGGCGGCACCCACCAACATCTTGCGGATCAACAACCAAGGGGACCCGTGGCTGATCGAGTTGGTCTGCGTCGGCTGTCCCTTGGCGTCGCCGCCGGTCCCGAACTTCTGGTACTCCTTCGGACCGGTGATCCCGTCGAGATTCGCCCAGAAATCGGTGGTGATCGCGTTGTACGTCACGTCCGTCACCATGCGAGTGATCTTGCCGTTCTTGATCTCCCAGAACATGTGGCCGCCGAACTGGCCGTTGTAACGCTGCTGGTCGATCGAATAGCTCCCGCGCCCGTCGATCATGACACCGTTCTTCACATCACCGATCAGCTAGATCGGAAGAGCACACGTCTGAACTCCAGTCACGTGGCCTTATCTCGTATGCCGTCTTCTGCTT
>CAXBRI010000218.1:0-2057 GCA_963978125.1 uncultured bacterium
GCTACGCGACGCCACGGCCCGTATCGCGGCGGCCCTCGACGTGGTGGGTCTCGTGAACGTGCAGTACGCGGTGAAGGACGGCGCCGTCTACGTGCTCGAGGCGAACCCGCGGGCGAGTCGGACGGTGCCGTTCGTCGCCAAGGCGACGGGTGTGCCCCTGGCCCAGGTCGCGGTGCGGTTGATGGTGGGTGAGACACTCGCCGAATTGCGCGCCGCCGGTGTGGTGCCGGACACCACTCCGGCCCCCCGGCACGTGTCGGTGAAGGAGGCGGTCCTGCCCTTCAATCGTTTCCCCGGAGTGGACATCGTTCTCGGCCCCGAAATGCGTTCCACGGGCGAAGTGATGGGAATCGGTCCGACGTTCGGCGTGGCGTACGCCAAGTCGCAGATGGCGGCCGGCACCCCCCTGCCCGATCGGGGCGAGGTCTTCTTGTCCTTCGCGGACCCTGACAAGTCGCTCGGCCTCGATATCGCGCGTGACCTGTCGGCCCTGGGTTTCACGCTCGCCGCGACAATCGGCACCGCGGGATTCCTGCGGAGCCACGGTGTGCACGTGGACACCCTGGTGGGCAAGATCGGCGGCCCCGATGGCGCCCACGACGCGGTCACCTTGCTCAACGAAGGCCGCATCGCCCTCGTCATCAACACGCCCTCGGGCAGTGGCGCACGCCGCGACGGCCAGGCCATTCGCACGACCGCCGTGCAGCGCAAGGTGCCCTGCGTGACGACCATGCGTGGGGCGCGGGCCGTGGTGGAGGCCGTGACGGCGTCGCGGGCTCAGGGATGGTCCTACCAACCGCTCCAGGAGATGCACCGTTGAGTTAGCGGACCCACGTCGGCACGGTGGCGTTGCGCTCGGCGGTGATGACCGCGGCCGGGACGGCGGGTCACGGTGCCGAACTCGCGGCGTACGGGGATCTGTCTGAATTGGGCGCAGTGGTCGTTAAATCGCTCGCGACTTTCGCCTGGGAAGGCAACCCCGCTCCGCGGGTTGCCGCGTCGGGGTCGGACTTCCTTAACTCGGTGGGACTCTCGGGCCCGGGGGTGGCCGCATGGCGCGAACACGATCTGCCCACCTTGCGCGCGGCCGGTGCGAGCGTCGTCGGCTCAATCTGGGGTCGACGGGTCGACGAGTACGCCGCGGCGGCTGAGGCGATGCGTGGCGCCGACATCGTGGCTCTCGAAGTCAACGCCAGTTGCCCCAACCTCGAAACGCGTTCGTCGATGTTTGCCCACTCCGCGAGCGCCACGGCCGAACTCGTCGCAGCCTCACGAGTTGCCGGTGTCCCGCTGTGGGTCAAACTCAGTCCCAACACTCCCGACCTGGTTGATATCGCCGGTGCCGCGTTGGGCGCTGGCGCCGAGGCCCTGGTTCTCGTGAACACGGTCCTCGGACTTTCCATCGACATCGACACTCGACGCCCCTCGCTCGGGCGTGGCGGGGGAGGACTGAGCGGTCCAGGCATCATGCCGGTCGCCCTGCGGTCCGTCTTCGACTGTCGCGCGGCCTTTCCCGATGCGCCCATCGTCGGCGTCGGTGGCATCTCGAGCGGCGAGGATGCCGTGGCATTCGTCATGGCCGGTGCTGACGCGGTGGAGGTGGGCACCGCGACCTTCGTCGACCCGCGCGCGCCGTGGCGGGTCGCCCGTGAACTCGGAGAGTGGCTGCACCGTCACGAAGTCGGCGAGCTGTCCGAGATCCGTGGGGCGGCCCATGGCTGAGACCTTCGGCGAACGCCTGCGTGAGCGCATCCTCGACGCCGGGCCACTGTGCGCCGGTATCGATCCGAGTGCGGCGGTGCTGCATGATTGGGGCCGACCCGATTCGGTGGAGGGCCTCGAGTATGCAGCGCGCCAACTCTTTGACGCAGTCAGCGATGTCGCGGCGGCAGTGAAGCCCCAGGTCGCCTTCTTTGAACGATTCGGTTCGGCGGGCTACCGGGTGCTCGAACGGGTCCTCGCCGATGCCCGCGAGGCCGGGGTCCTCATCGTCGCCGACGCGAAGCGTGGTGACATCGGTTCGACCAACGATGGGTACTCCCGCGCGTGGCTGGATG
>CAXBRI010000219.1:0-2034 GCA_963978125.1 uncultured bacterium
GTGGCGCCGGGGTTCTCGCGCAGAAACAGGAAAATGCTCCGACGCGTCGGGTCGCCGAACGAGTGGGTCAGACTGGAGACCTGAGCCGCGAAAATGTCGGGGTCAAAGTCGTCGATGCGGGTATCGGCCACGAATAAAGCCTAGGAGCGGGTTTTGTGCGCGTGGCGGTAAGTTGGCGCGGACCCAAAGGACGCCCGTGACCCTTCGAGACACTCTCGCCGCCATTGTCGAACCCCAGTTGCTGCGCAGCATCGGCGAACTCGGATTCCTCGGAGACGTCACCGAGTCCTCGGCGGAACTCGTCTTGCCGGTGACCAACTGGCCCCAGCGCGAGGCTCTCGAGGCGGCCATTCGTGACGCGGCCCCCGGTGTATCCGTGCGGGTTCGGGTCATGAACGAAGAGGGCCGCTTGGCCTTGCGGAACTATCTGCGTGGCGCGATGACGGTGGCCGACGGTCCCGGTCAGCACGCCCACGCCACCACGCCCAAGTTCCTCGACAAGCTCAGCCGCACCCGTGTTCTCGGTATCTCGTCGGGTAAGGGTGGAGTGGGCAAGTCGAGCGTGACGGTCAATCTGGCGGTGGCGCTCGCCCAAACCGGATTTCAGGTTGGCGTGCTCGATGCCGACGTCTACGGTTTCTCGCTACCCAAGATGGTGGGCGCCGACACCGACCCCATCATTCTCGGCGACCTCGTCATCCCGACGCTGCGCTACGGCGTGCGCTGGGTGTCGATGGGTTATTTCATCCGTGATGATCAGCCAGTCATTTGGCGCGGGCCGATGCTCCACAAGGCCGTCGAACAGTTGGTGACCGAAGTGTGGTGGGACGAGCCCGACTTCTTACTCATCGATATGCCCCCGGGCACCGGTGACGTCGCGCTCACTTTGTCCGAAGTTCTGCCCCGTATCGAGATGTACGTGGTCACCACGCCCCAGGCGGCCGCGCGTCGCGTCGCCCAGCGCTCGGCCTACGCCGCGCGCAAGCTCAAGTTGGCCGTGCGCGGCGTCATCGAGAACATGAGTTACTTCCGCGGCGACGATGGCAAGGCGTACGACATCTTCGGCAGCGGTGGTGGGCGCGATCTCGCCGAACAGCTCGAAGTGCCGTTGCTCGGCCAGGTGCCGCTCGAATCGGATGTGGCCCGGGCCGGGGACGACGGCCTGCCCGTGGTGGCCGCACGCCCCGACAGCGCCGCGGCGCAGGAGCTTGCGCGCGTGGCGGCGAACGTGGCCGACGCCGTGGGCCTCGCCCGCGTGAACGGCTAACATCACCGGCGTACCTGGGGGCGCGCCCGCGTCCGGAACCGACCAGCCCGAGGAGACCCTGTGGCCTACGTCATCACCGAGCCCTGCATCGGCACCAAGGACACCGCCTGCGCGGACGTGTGCCCGGTCGACTGCATTCACCCCGCCCCCGGCGAGGAGGGTGCCGACACCTCGACGATGCTGTACATCGACCCGTCGGAGTGCATCGACTGCGACGCCTGCGTCGAGGCCTGCCCGGTGGACGCCACGATGGCCGAGGACGACGTGCCGGCGCAGTGGGAGACCTTCAAGGAGATCAACCGCGCCTACTTCGAGCAGGGCCCCGAGGCCGGCGAGAAGCTGGTGCAGGAGTACCTGGCCGCCCGCGGCTAGTCACCACCCGCACCTGAGGTTCCGCGAGGGGCGCCCATCGGGCGCCCCTCGTCGTTTCATGGCCGTGCCCGGGGCTGCGACACTGCGGCCATGGCCATCACCCGCGACTGGGACGGCGCGTCATACGACCGCATCTCGGGGCCCATGGAGGCCCTGGGGCTCGAGGTGCTCGCGCGGCTCGACCTGCGCGGCGACGAGACCGTCTGGACGGGTCGCGTCGAGGCAAGCTCTTCCGCACTCCCCGCCCCTCCGAGTTGTTTCCACAAAAAGTAACCGACACCTAGCATAAACAGGCCACCGATCGGCAGAGCTATCGCGGCTATCGTGCTCGAAGACATCTTGGATACCGCTGCCGTCGCAGCCGCAGCCCCTGTAGGTGGTGGCGGTGGTGCAGT
>CAXBRI010000220.1:0-2026 GCA_963978125.1 uncultured bacterium
TGGTTGGCCGCATCACCCTTCGCCGTGCGGCGCACGATGTTGTACATCTCGACGTTTGGGCCTACGGACACGTCGTACTACGACATGAACCAGAGGCCCGGGATGTTGATCCGCATGTTGTCGTGGAAGAGCCCGCCGCGATACCAGGCCGGGTCGTTCGGCGCGCGCTTGATCATCGCGCCGCCCGTGGCCACCGGCATCGAGTCGGCGAAGATGCCCTTCGGGCCGTTCACCGCCGAGATGATCTCCTGCTCCGGCAGCGTCCAGAACGCCTTCGACCAGTCCACCGGCGGCAGGCGCTGCGCGAGGTCGAACTCGACATCGCCGAGGGTGCCGACATGGTCATGGTGAAGCCCGGCATGCCCTATCTCGACATCCTGGCGCGGATCAAAGAGACCTTCGGCATGCCGACCTTCGCCTATCAGGTGTCCGGCGAATTTGCGATGATCATGGCCGCCGCTCTCGCGTACGTGCGTCTCCGACCCTGGGGAGGTCCGGTTACCGAGCACCTCGAAGACGAAGTTAAAGCCAATGAGGGATGGGACGTCGTCCTCGCCGATCGGCGCTTCCTGCGCTACATCTTCGCGTCGTTGATTCTGTCACTGGGTGGATACGCCGCGCTCGACTCAGGATTCTCGCTGTTCGCCGTGAACAACCTCCACGTGTCCGTGCACGCCATCGGCCTCATCTTCTTTTTCAACACCTCGACCATCGTCGTCCTCCAGTTCTGGGTCGTGAACAAGATCCAAGGGCGAAGCCGAGCGCGCGTCCTCGGGCTCGTGGGCGGATTGTGGGTGATCTACTGGCTCGTACTGGCCGGGTCGCTGGCCTTGACTCCCGTGACCGCGGTGGCCGCGCTGTGCGTCGCCACCGTCATTTTTGCGGTGGGCGAGATGCTGTTACAGCCCGTGGGCTCGGCCCTCGTGAATGACATGGCCCCCGAGCACCTGCGCGGCCGCTACAACAGCGCCGCAGGGACGACCTGGGGCATGGCCGGCAGCATCGCCCCTCTGGTGACTTCGCTCTACTTCACGTCGGGAGCCGGCGATTGGTGGCCACTCGGCACGGCCGTGACGGCCGCCGTGGCCTGTGCGCTCATGCTCGACCTGCGCCACCGCCTCAGCCCCGCTGAGGATGGCCGCGAGAAGGCTCTCGCAGTCGAAACCGAGAACTAATCTCGTCAGTCGTGACTCGGCTCACCGAACGCGTGCGCGTCACTGCGCCCTGGTGGGTCCTTCTCGCCACCGGACTCCTCGGCAGTCTCGCTCTGGTGTTGTCCGCGTCCTCAATTGGCTCGGTCCCCCGGCCGTACTCCTACCGCTGGTGGTGGGAGGGACCGCATCTGTCATACGGCGCAGCGCACGTCTGGTTCTACGTCGGCCTGGCCCTTCTCGTGGCCTCATGGGTCCTACTCGGTGCTCACGCCCGCCGGGGATTTCTGACCCGTCGCACCACTTCTCTCTTTCTCGCCGCGTGGGGCGGCCCCCTGGCGCTGGGAGTCCCGCTGTTCGGCCGAGATGTCTACAGCTACGCGGCCCAGGGCACGATTGCGGCGCAGGGCCTCAATCCGTACCACGTGGCCCCGCTGGGAACGGTTCACGGCGTGTGGGCCGGCTCGTTGGCCGAAGTGTGGCGTAGCACCACCTCGCCCTACGGCCCCCTGTGGGTGCTCTGTACCAAAATGGTGGCGAAGTTCGGCGGACCCCACCTCATGTCCCAAGTCTTCGGATTTCGGATACTGGCCCTCGCCTCGGTGGCCGTCATGGTGTTGTTCGTTCCGATGGTGGCCAGACGGCTGGGCGCAGACCCCTCGGTGGCGCTGTGGATCGCCGTGTTGAGCCCCCTCGCACTGGCCTCGGGCATGTCGTCGGCCCACAACGATCTCTTGATGCTGGCCTTCGTGTCTGGTGCGGGCGTTCTCGCGGTGAAGGGGCGCACTCGGTGGGCCATCGCCGTCTTCTCGTTGGCCGCGACGATGGCGCAGATCAGTTCGTCGAAGGCCTGGGGCTGCTGGCGCAGCGCGACC
>CAXBRI010000221.1:0-2015 GCA_963978125.1 uncultured bacterium
TTCAACCAACCCTGGCGCGCCACCCAACTCGCGGCCGGCATGCACGCACTCTTCTTCGGCAAAGTGGGTGACTTTCGTGGGCAACGCCAGATGACCAACCCGGTCGTGGACGTCATCATCGGACTACGCGGCGATGAGCGCGACCCCTCCAAGGTGGGTCGCATCGTCTCTATCTACCCGGCGTCGGGGAAGGCCGGCATCTCCTCGTGGGAGATGGGTGGCTTCGTCGAGGAATCCCTCCGTCGTGCCGGGTCGTTGCTCGATCCTCTGCCTGACGACGTACTTCGTCGGTACGAACTCGTCGACCGTGATACGGCCTATCGCGGGATTCACACCCCCGACGACCTCACGGAAGTGGCCCCGGCGCGTCGTCGGCTGGCTTTTGACGAGATGTTGCGACTGCAGTTGTTGTTGGCTCTTCGTCGAGAACGAATGCAGCGAAACGCTTCAGGCGTGCGTCACCCCATCACCACTGACGACATCGCCGTTCGTCCCGGTGAACTGGTCAGTCCCGACAGCACTCTCGTGCGTAAATTTCTTTCCGGCCACCGCTTCGCACTCACCGGCGCTCAGCAGCGGGTCCTCGCCGACATCGCTCGTGACCTCGCCGGCCCCCTGCCAATGCACCGACTCCTGCAAGGTGACGTGGGTTCGGGCAAAACGGTGGTGGCACTTACCGCGATGCTGGCCGCCGTCGATGGTGGCCGCCAGGCGGCTTTGATGGCACCGACCGAAGTCCTGGCCGAGCAACACGTGGCCGCGTTGAGATCCGACCTCGCGGAACTCACCATCGCCGACGACTCGGTCCTCGGGGGAGTGCGGCCGCTTCGGATCGAACTTCTCAGCGCGCGCGTGAAGGGTAAGGAACGTGAGCGGATTATCGCTGGCCTCGGCGCGGGCACGGTGGACATCGTCGTGGGTACCCACGCGCTTCTGACCGATGCGGTGCGCTTCGCCGCACTCGGGGTAGTGGTCATCGACGAGCAGCACCGCTTCGGCGTGGAACAGCGCGCCGCTCTGCGAGACGCCGGCCGGTTGCGTTCGAATGACGAGGCCGACCCCGATGTGCTCGTAATGACGGCCACGCCGATTCCGCGCACCGCCGCGATGGTCGTCTTTGGCGATCTCGACCTGTCCGTCCTCGATGAGAGGCCCGCGGGACGGCGGGCTATTGCCACTTCGTGGGCACGGAACGACGACGAAGTCAACAGTGCCTGGGAACTGGTGCGTTCGGAAGTGGCGGCCGGTAACCGGGCCTACGTGGTGTGTCCCCTGGTCGAAGAGTCCGAACGCGTGGAGGCGACGAGCGCTCTGGCCGAGCGCACGCGGCTCGCCACCCAGGAACTTCGTGGTTTGTCCGTGGGGCTCATCCACGGTCAGATGAGCAGCGCCGAGAAGGACGAAGAGATGGCGGCCTTCCGCGCGGGCGAGATTCAAGTGTTGGTCGCCACCGTCGTCATTGAAGTGGGCATCGACGTACCCGAGGCCACGGTGATCGTGATTGAAGACGCCTGGCGGTTCGGTCTGGCCCAGCTGCACCAGTTGCGCGGCCGCGTCGGCCGCAGCGACCGTCAGAGCTACTGCGTCTTGTTGGGCGACGCTCCCACGCCCGATGCTCAGACTCGACTGGAGGCTCTGGTCAGCAGCGACGACGGATTCGCACTGGCCGAAATCGACCTCGACCTGCGCGGCGAGGGCACGTTGCTCGGCGCTCGCCAGCGGGGACGTAGCGATCTGCGTCTTGCCTCGCTGCGTACCGATGGCGATCTGCTTGACGCGGCGCAAGTGGTGGCGCGGGATCTGGTGGAAAAAGGACGGACTCAGTGGCCCGAACTTGCCGACGAACTTCGCCTGTTCATTGACGACGAGGAAGCCGCCTTCTTGTTCGCCTCATAGAAGTACGTCGTACCTTCGCAGCGTCCCGTGGCGCAGGGAACTTCCGAAATCTCGTACCCTGTTGGCGTGCGTGTCATTGGCGGAACGGCCCGCGGTCGGCAGTTAAAGGCCCGTCTCCC
>CAXBRI010000222.1:0-2009 GCA_963978125.1 uncultured bacterium
TTTTCAAGCAGAAGACGGCATACGAGATAAGGCCACGTGACTGGAGTTCAGACGTGTGCTCTTCCGATCTCTTCTCGACGAGCGAGTCGAACCCGGTCGGGGTCGACTCGCTCGTCGAGAAGGGACTGACCGAAGAGGCGCACGTCGCCCCCGTCGATGCGTTCGAGCAGGTTGGCGCACCGCAGCAGAGTCGACTTGCCCGACCCGGACGCGCCGATCAGACACACCACCTCGTGGGCTGCGAGGGACAGACTCACGCCGCGCAACACTTCGCGGTCGCCGAAGCGTTTGGTCACCTGGGAGAGTTCGAGAACGGCGTTGCTCATGAGCCGGCCAGTCGCTTGAGGCGGTCGCGCTCCATGAGGCGGTCGGTGTACCGCGTGAGCGGAATGGTGATCAACAGGAAGAGGCCCGCCGCTACGACGTAACCACTGAAGTTGAATTCGGTCGAGCCGAAAATCTGCGCGGCGCGCGTGGCTTCGACAGCACCCAGGGTGGAGACGAGGGCGGTGTCCTTCTGCAGGGAGATGAAGTCGTTGAGCAGCGGCGGGACGACGGTGCGCACGGCCTGGGGGAGAACAACTCGGCGCAGGGTCGCTGTCCGCGTGAGCCCCAACGAGCGCGCCGCGAGAAGTTGACCGTGGGGGACGGCCACGATGCCGGCCCGGTAGACCTCGGCGACGTAGGCGCTGTAGGTGATGGTGAGTGCGGCCACGCCGTAGACGGCGGGTGACTGACTCGAGACCCAGCCGAGGTTCAGAGCCGGCAGGCCGAAGCCGACCATGAGGATCACGAGCAGGATGGGAATCCCTCGGAAGAGGTCGGTGTAGAGGGTGGCGAGCAGACGAAATGGTGCGGCCACGGGTGAGGTGGCGAGGCGCGTGGCCGCGATGATCAGTCCGAAGGTGAGCACGAGCACTTCGGCGGCGAGGAACATCCAGATGTTGGTCACCAGGGCTGTGCCGACCGACGAGAGCCCTTTGGACGGGTCACCGGTCAGCGACAGCCACATCTCGTGGGGGTTGAAGAAGAACGTGCGCACCTGGGCCCCTCCCGGGGCCCAGAAGAAGACGCCCACGATTGCCACGACCAGCGCCACGCTCGAGAGCGCCGAGGCGGCGAGCGCCCGACGACCGGTCAGCAGTCGTCGGCGTGGGTAGAAGAGACTGGGCCGCTCACTCGAAGCGCCCGGTTCGTTCACGTTACGGCTTGATCTTGGGGACTTCGTTGTAGATGCCCAGCCACTTCTTGTTGAGCGCCTTCAACGTGCCGTTGGCCTTGAGGGTGTCGAGGGCCTGGCCCACGCAGCCCACGAGGGCGTTGCCCTTCTGGAACAACAGGCCATAGTGCTCGCCGACGGCCGGGAACTGACCGACCTGCACGGCGAGGGGCTTGTTCTTCTTGTCGACGATCTGGTAGCCGGCCATGTACTGACCGGTCGGGGTGTCGACGACGATGGCGTCGATCTGACCGCTCTGCAGCGCGGCGACCGCGGCATCGAGAGTGTTGTACACGCGGGCGGGCTTGGTCGGCTTGATGTGGTCGTTGATGTAGGCCAGACCCGTCGTGCCGATCTGGTCACCGTACTGGTAGGTCTTAAGGTCGGCCGGGCTGTGGTGGGTCACGATGCGACTGCCCTTCAGCGCGACGATCGACTGGTGGACGTCGTAGTAGCTGTTCGAGAAGTCGACGGCCTTCGCCCGGTCGGCGGTGTAGGAGATCTCGTTGATGTCGAAGTCGAACTTCTTGGGTCCGGGCGTGTAGCTCGCGTCGAAGGGCTCGGTCACCCAGTTGACATTCTTCGCCGACACGCCGAGCTGCTTCGCGAGGGCGTACACAAGGGCCGACTCGTAGCCCTTCTTGTTGGAGGGCTTGTTGTTGACGAACCACGGGTCGTAGACGGGGCTGTCGGTCGCGACGGTGAGCTTGCCCGGGGCGTAAGTCGTGGTGCCCACCGCGCAGTTGGTCAGCCCCTTGGCCGACGCCGCGGTGGCGGCAACAACGCTCGG
>CAXBRI010000223.1:0-2005 GCA_963978125.1 uncultured bacterium
AACCCTTGCGCCAGTCGAATTTCTCGACGGCGTGCATCAGGCCGAGGTTGCCCTCCTGGATCAGGTCGAGCAGGGGCAGCCCCGAAGCCTGATACTTCTTGGCAATGGACACCACGAGCCGCAGGTTCGACTGGACGAAGTCGCGCTTGGCCTTCTCGCCGCGGATCACCGCGCGCTTGAGCGCCGCCTTCTTCGTCGGCGTCAACTTGATCTTCTTGTCCGCCTCGGCCGCATCAAGCTCGGCCTGGGCCTGGGCGCCCTCTTCGATGGTTTGCGCCAGTTCGACTTCGTCGTCCTTGGTCAGCAGCGTGTACTGACCGATGTCAGTCAGGTAGAGCCGGACGAGGTCCTCGTCATCGCGGTCCACGCGGTCCTTGGCCATTGGTAGTTCCCCCCTTGGTAAATCTCACCCGTCGTTATACGGGGGTGCGCAACCACGACCCCGGCCCACGAGTGGCCTTCCAGCCTAAAGGGCGAAGCTTTCGCCAAATCCTACGGAATCCAGCCGATGACGGAGGTCCCGCGCCGACTCGGCCCACGCGGGTTCGTCGGCCACCGACGGATCGAGACCGAGGCGTCCCGCCGCGTGCAACGAAGTGACCACTGAGGTCGCCGCCCGGTCGGCCCAGTCACGCTCCGCTCCGTCCAACTGGTCGCGCAGGTCGCGGACGGTCACGAGGAGTCGGGGGCCCACCAGCATTGTCATGGCGTAGACGCACAGGGCGCCGGACTCGTCACCCGACACGGCGTCGCCCATGATGGTGGCGAGTTCGCCCCACCCGACGGGCTCGGCGCCCGTGATGTCGCGCAAGCCCAGAGTCAGTTCTCCGAGGAGGCGACCCGTCTCGTAGCACCAGACCACCGTCGGGTCGTGGGTGAACCGTGGCGCGGACTCGCCCAGAGCCCGGTACAGGGTGTCAAACCCGCCGAGCAGGTGGCGTCCGGCTTCGCTCACGCGTCGGCCTGGAAGGCGTTGGTAATGGGCATGCGACGGTCGCGACCGAAGGCCTTACGCGAAATGCGCACGCCCGGGGGCATCTGACGCCGCTTGTATTCGGCGCGGTCCACGAGCTTGGCCACCCGGCGCGCCAGCGCGGGGTCGGCACCCGACATGAGGAGTTCTTCGACAGTGGCGTCACCTTCGACGTAGCGCTCGAGCAGCGGGTCTAGTTCCTCGTAGGGCGGGAGAGACTGGTCGTCGCGCTGGTCGGGACGAAGTTCGGCCGACGGCGCCTTGGTCAGCACCGAGACCGGAATCGGTTCGGGGTCACCGTCGGCGACGGCCCGCTCATTGCGGTAACGGCACAGCTCGTACACGAGGGTCTTGGGCACGTCCTTAATAACGGCGAAGCCGCCGGCCGAGTCGCCATACAAGGTGGAGTACCCCGTCGCCATCTCCGACTTGTTACCCGTCGTGAGAACGATGGCGCCCGTTTCGTTTGAGATCGCCATGATGAGCACGCCTCGAACGCGCGACTGCAGGTTTTCGTCGGTGAGGCCCTCGGGCTCCCCCTCGAGGGCCGGCGCGAGCATCGCCCCGAAGGCGGCGTGTGCGGGCTCGATGGGAATCGTCGTGAGTTCAATGTCGAGTCGAGCCGCGAGGTCTTCGGCGTCACTCAACGAGTGCGGCGAGGAGTAGCGACTGGGCATGGCGTAACCGCGCACCGCCCGCGAGCCCACCGCGTCCACGGCGATAGCCGCCACGAGCGACGAGTCGATGCCACCCGACAGGCATATAACGGCTTCGCGGAACCCGTTCTTGCGCAGGTAGTCGCGCGTACCCGTCACGAGAGCTTCGTAGATCTCTTCCACCTCGGGGAGTCGCTCACAGAGGCGGTTGATCGGCACGGTGCCCACCCTCCCCTCGTCGCGGGCGTAGTTGACGGGTAGATCCACTCCCGCCGCACTCTCGGCCACCTCGACCTCGGCGACCAGGAGTTCCTCCCCGAAGGCTCCGGCGCGCGCCACCACGGTGCCCGACGCGTCGACCACGAAACTCTGCCCG
>CAXBRI010000224.1:0-1995 GCA_963978125.1 uncultured bacterium
GGCAGGGTGACGCCGTCAAAAGGAATGGTGATGCCGTAGCGCGTGGTCATAGGTCACATCATTCCAGACGAACGCCACCGTTAGTTCGGTTAGGCCTCGTAGAGTTGAGTCCGACCAGGGAGGGTCGTGCGCCGGAGACTGACCTACACCGCGGGCTCGCTTGCCCTTCTCGTAGGCAGTTTTATGGCGGCCCTGACCCTCGTGCCAAGTGCCCGGGGGGAAGACACGACGACCACGTCGACAGCCCCCACCACGACGACTATCCCCGTGGCTGCACCGCCCGACATCTGTTCGGACCCGACGAGACCCGAGACGTGCCGAACCTGGGCCTTCCGAGACCCGTGGACAGGCCGCCCGCCCCTCGTGATGACGACGACATATCCCCTCGGGGGCGGGTTGGCGGGTCAGTTCGCCTACGTGAGTTGGATCCGAACCGAGGGAACCATCATCGGTCTCTACCCGGGGTACAAAGGTCCCGGTCCCACCTCGCTCAGTCGTGGGCCGATGATGGTGCCGACCTCTAACCGCGGTCGACTGCTCGCCACCTTCAATTCGGGTTTCTACTTCGAAGACTGCCCGGCCGGCTTCTACGCCGCCGGCCGGCTGTACCACCCGATGGTCAACGGTCTGGCCACTTTGGTTCGCTACATCGACGGACACGTCGACATCATCACGTGGCACGGACCGGCCCGACCGACCGCCGACATCCAGATGGCTCGCCAGAATTTGGGCCTTCTAGTCAACAACGGCACGCCTACACCAGCGAGCGCCGTCAACTCACGGTGGGGCGTGACGCTCGGAGGGGTGCCCGCCGTGTGGCGCACGGCACTCGGTATCGACGAGAACGGCAATCTCATGTACCTGGCCGCTCCGGCGCAGACCTCGGCTTCGCTCGCCGCCTTGATGGCGAAGATTCACGCCGTGCGCGCCATGCAGCTGGACATCAATCCCGAGTGGCCCATCTTCAACGTGTACAAAGGTCCCGGTGCGCGGGGCGCGACCCTCACCGTTCCCAACCCCAACCAGATCCCCGGTCGCTTCCTCTACTCGAGCACCAAGGACTTCTTCGCGGTGTTTGTTGCCCACCGACCGGGTGAGCCCCAACCGTGGCAGTGAGTCCCTCGTCTCGTCGCCGGGGCGGAATGTTCGCGGGAGCGGTGCTCCTCATCGCGCTCGGAGCGGGTGCCGCGTTGGTTCTGGTGCCGTCACCCTCACGGGGCACCGCCGACACGACGTCGTCCACCATCAGCGATTCCACCACCTCCACGACGGCGCCACTGAGTCAGGTCACATTCACCGCGGCGGGCGACCTGATGCTCGGTTATCAGGGATCGCTGCCACCGAATCCTGCCGCCCTGCTCAACCCTGTCCGGTCACTTCTTCACGCGCCGATTGAGTTCGCGAACCTGGAGGGAGCTCTCAGTAACGGCGGTCCGTCGAAGTGCGGGCCATCATCCACCGCTTGTTACGCCTTCCGGGCTCCACCTGGAGACGCCCGTGTCTACGCCGACGCGGGATTCACCGTCTTGAACTCAGCGAACAACCACAGCCACGATTTCGGTGAATCAGGCGTCGTGGAGACCACGGCGGCCCTGCGGGCCGCCGGTATCGCCCAAACGGGGCTTCCCGGACAAATTGCCGTCGTGCGCGATGGGGGCACCCGAGTCGCTTTCGTTGGCTTCGCCCCGTACTCGAACACCAACGACTTCTTGAACCTGCCCGCCGCGGCCGTGCTGTTGCGACAGGCCCACCGCGTGGCCGACCTGGTGGTCGTTTACATGCACGCTGGAGCCGAGGGAAGCGCGGCCACCCACGTGACCCGTTCCACCGAGACCTTCTACGGGGAGAATCGTGGCAACCCCTATTTCTTCGCCCACTTCGTCGTTGATCGCGGCGCCGACGTCGTGCTAGCCAGCGGTCCGCACGTCCTGCGCGGCATGGAGTGGTACCACGGTCACTTGATTGCCTACTCGTTGGGCGACTTCGTGAATTACC
>CAXBRI010000225.1:0-1985 GCA_963978125.1 uncultured bacterium
GTCGAGCTGGCGGGTGCGCTCGCCGATCCACAGCATGTGGGCCGAGCAGTCGTACCAGTCGCCGGTGAGTGAGTCACGCCGGGTGAGAGCCTCTTCGTAGTTGAGGATCAACGCCTCGTGGCTGGTGTAGAAGTCAACGCCCTGGAGGGACCCATCGTCGTGCAGATCGATGCCGCAGGCCTTCATGAAGGCCAGGGCCCGCTCGATGTCGTCGGCGACGGCCTCGTAGCGCTTGCCCTCGGGGGAGTTCGCGACGAACTCCTGGTTCCACGCGTGCACGCGGCTCAGGGCGGCGAAGCCACCGGTCGTGAAGGCGCGCAGCAGGTTGAGTGTGGCGACCGACTGGTGGTAGGCGTCGATGAGACGCGAGGGGTCGGGACGGCGGGCCTCGGGGGTGAAAGCCTCGTCGTTGACGATGTGGCCCCGGAAGGCGTCAAGTCGTTGACCGTCGCGCTCCTCGAAGTCCTCGCTGCGGGGCTTGGCGAACTGGCCCGCGATGCGCCCCACCTTGATGACCGGCACCCCGGCGCCGTAGGTGAGGGCGACGGCCATCTGCAAGATGACCTTCAACTTGTCGCGGATGGAGTCGGCCGAGGACTCCTTGAACGATTCGGCACAGTCGCCGGCTTGGAGCAAGAACGCCTCACCGCGCGACACGGCCGCGAGGTGTTGGCGCAGGGTCCGGCTCTCGCCGGCGAAGACCAGCGGCGGCTTGGCGGAGAGTTCGGCTTCGGCTCGCACGAGAGCGGACGCATCGGGCCACACGGGGTTCTGTCGCACGGTGGCGTCGCGCCACGACGAAGGGGTCCACGCGCGCTCTGCCATTGACCAATGCTAGGTGGCTCGGTTGTGACGGGGCAATGCCACGTAGGCTGAACACGTGTCGCGACCCCGCCTCGGTCTCTTCGGAGGTACCTTCGACCCGCCTCACCTCGGCCACGTGGCCGCCCTGCGCGCCGCCGCCGCGTCGGGCCGTTTCGACGAAATCGAGGTCACCGTCGCCGGCGATCCGTACGTGAAGCGTGCCACGGGAACGGTGCGGCCGGCCGAGGTGCGCCTGGCCATGGCGCGCGCCGCGTTTGCCCACCTGCCCCTCGTCACCGTCTCGGACCGCGAGATAGCCCGCACCGGTCCGTCGTACACGATCGACACGGTGCTTGAGGAGATTGACGACTACAAGAGCATCGACCTCATCGTGGGCGCCGACCTGCTGGCCCAACTCGACTCCTGGCATGAAGCACGCCAATTGGCCACGCTCGTGCGGGTCGCCGTGGTGCCCCGGCCGGGCTCGGAGACGGTGTTTCCGGCTCACTGGCATTGTTACGAACTACCCATGGAGCCCGTGGACCTATCGAGCACGTTTATCCGTGAATTGGCTGGTGGAGATCTGTCGAAATACGTCCCGTCCGACGTTATTCCCATATTCGAGGCCCACCAGGGCTAGGGTGTGGGGCTAGATGGCAGTTCGTTCCTTCGACCTGACTGCGGAGCCCACCGTGGAGCTGTCCCTGGTGGCCCCGCTGACGCGCCGCCAGCGCCGCCACGACACCCGACGTGCGGCGTTCTGGGGCTTATTCAGCCTCTGCGTTCCTTTCGCCGTGGTGCTGACTCTGCTCGGGGTGGCCCGCTGAGCGAGCCCGGAGTGCGCGACGGGGCTCGAGAGCCCCAGAGCGAGTTTGTCCGCCGACTGTGCGACGCCGCGGTGCGCGGGGCCGAGGAGAAAATTGGGCTCGACCCGGTTGTCCTGGATGTGCGTGGCCTCCTCGACTGTTTCGACGCCCTGGTGATCGTGGGCGGACGTAACGACCGTCAGGTCCGGGCCATCGCCGAGGAGATTGAGCGTCACATCAGTCTCGAGTTGGGCGTGACCCCCGTGACCGTCGAGGGACTCACCGGGGCCGAGTGGGTGGCCCTTGATTATGGCGACGTCATCGTCCACGTCTTTGACGAACCGAACCGCGAGTACTACGACCTCGAACACTTGT
>CAXBRI010000226.1:0-1975 GCA_963978125.1 uncultured bacterium
GGTCGTAGAAGTGGTGGGTCAGTTCCTTCCAGCGGGGAAAGATGTCACTGGCACGGAAATCCATGTGGGCCTCGACGCTGTCCCAGCGCACCAGCAGGAGATACGTGTCGGGATTCTCCACCTGAGGGCGAACCTCGGCGCCGTGGCACCCTGGGGCGGACTCGATGAGGGGCAGCGCCTCGCGCAGCGCGGCTTCGAACTCGTGGGCCGAGCCGGTTCGGATTCGCAGGACGGCGTGTTCGAGAATCACGGGCGGGCGAGGAGGCGCGCGCGTAGCGGGGCGTCACCGGCCACCGACACTCCGGTGAGGGCCAGGGCCACGGCTCCCTCGATCACTGCCTCGTCGGCCTCGGCCGTGACGCAGGCCCGCGTGAAAGCTGGTTGGTGATTCACCGCGCCCCCGGCGGGGATTCCGAGCAGGGGGTGAATGGACGGCACTACGAGCGACACGTTGGCCATGTCGGTCGAGATGGTCGGGGGAGCAATACCGTCGTCGTCGAGGGTGAAGGCGCGACCCAACGATTCGGCGGCCACGCGGTAGTGGCCGAGGATGTCGTCATCGTTCACCATGTGGCTGAAGGCGTTGCCCAGTTCCTCGATGGTGAGCTGCGCCCCGGTGGCGAGGGCCCCCGCTTCGAAGCAGGCGTTCACTCGTGTGCGCAGCGCGGCCAAACGCTCGGCGGTGACGCTACGCGCCATGAACCGACCGACCGCTCGGCTGGGGATGATGTTGGCGGCGCTCCCTCCTTCGGCGACGATGCCGTGCACCTGGTCGCCCGCCGGCAGTTGTTGGCGCAAGAGGCCGAGGGCGACCTGAGCGATGGTGAGAGCGTCGAGGGCGTTGATGCCCTCGAAGGGGGCGGCCGAGGCGTGAGCCTCGCGACCGGTGAAGGTCACGTCGAAGTGGTCGACGGCGAGACACTGCGCGCTGAGTCGATCGACGGGCCAGGGGTGAATCATCATCGCCGCGTGCACCCCGGAGAAGTAGCCGGCGTTGATGAGGTCGATCTTGCCGCCCCCGCCCTCCTCAGACGGTGTGCCGAGAAGTTCCACGGTGACACCGAGCTCGTCGGCCACAGCCGCGAGTCCAATGGCGGCACCCACGGATGAGGCCGCGATGATGTTGTGACCACAGGCGTGACCGACGTCGGGTAACGCGTCAAACTCGGCGAGAAGAGCCAGGTGTAGATCGCCCGAACCGGCGGTGGCCCGCCACGCCGTTTCGAGTCCCGCGGCTCGGCGCTCCACGGTGAAGCCGGCCGACTCAGCCAGGGCCGCGACGGCAGCCGAACTTTCGAATTCTTCGTAGCCGAGTTCGGGGTGGGAGTGGACGAAGTGGCTAAGTCCGACGAGTTCGTTGCGCGCGGCTTCGACGGCGGCCCGGGCCCTCTCGGCGGCGCTCATTCGATGACGACGACCACGTCGCCGGCCGACACCGCGTCACCCGCGGCGACCTTGACGGCCTTGACGACGCCCGACTTTTCGGCGTTGACCGCGTTCTCCATCTTCATCGCTTCGAGGATGACGACGGCTTGGCCGATTTCCACGGTGTCGCCAACGGCCACGTTGACCTTGACGATGGTTCCCTGCATGGGGACGGTGACCGAACCTGATCCGCTGGTGACTGACCCCGAGTGGTGGGCGCGCTGGGGCTTGGCGGCATCGGCATCGCGCTCGATTTGATCGGCAAGGCGCTGATGGCGGCCGGGATCATCAAATTCCTCGGCCTTGGCCCGATGCTGGTGGAAATGTTCGTTCCGCTCGGGGTGGCGTTCGGCGACCGCCCCGTGCTCGAGCTCGATCCAATACCCTTGGCCGAGCTCGGAGGGCTCTGGTCGTCGGACACGGAGGAGGAAGGATGAGCGAGGAGATCGTCGCCCGCGCGAACGCGATCCTGGAGGGGAAGGGCTACTCGCAGATCCAGCTCGCCGCCTACACGACCGCCATGCCGACGAAGGCGCTGATCAAGGGCTCG
>CAXBRI010000227.1:0-1956 GCA_963978125.1 uncultured bacterium
ATGCCGTCGGGCTCAATGGTGCGCTGCAGGCCGAGATTCACACTGCGGTGCAAAGTGATGTGGTCACCGGCGAACGACGCGTTCAAATGTTCGAATTCGGCAAGGGCGCGGACGGCGGCCAGGGACACGACCATTTCGTCGGTGATGGCCACGCCGTCACGAGTCACGCGACCGAGCTGGTCCACGTCGTCGAGCACGCGGACGTCGACCTCGACGGCCACGAAACCGTGCGGGGTGGTCGCCGACGACATGGTCATGTGCTGGGCCATACGCAGACGGCCATTGCTCAACGGAACGTCGATTTCTTCTGTCGGACCGAGAGCGACGGCGCGCTCCGCGTCACGGCGGGTGATGGAACCTCCCGGACCGGTACCGGTGACGGTCGATGCTTCCACGCCGCCATCGGCCAGGATGCGACGCACCACCGGGGAGATCACCACGCCGGGACCCGATGCGTCCCCCACCGCGGGAGCCACGGGCGTCGGGGTCGAGGAATCGGGTGTCGGGGCGGACTCGGCTGGAACGTCGGGCGTTGAGGCCGCGGGAGCGCCCGCAGTGGCGTTCTCGTCGATGACAGCGACGCGAGCGCCGGTCTGCACCGTGTCGCCCTCCTGGGCGAGGATCTGAGTCAGAACACCGGCGGCCGGCGAGGGCATCTCCGAGTCGACCTTGTCGGTCGAGACTTCGAAGAGCGCTTCGTCGCGGGCGACGGTGTCACCCACCTTCTTGAACCAGCGGGTGATGATGCCCTCGGTGACGGACTCACCGAGCGAGGGAAGGGTGACGTCAGCCAACGTGGAGGCCCCGGCCGGCGAGGGCGAGCAGCGTCTCGCCGAAGGTCTCCGACAACGATGGGTGCGGCTGAATCAGCGCGGCGGCCTCCTCGGCGGTGGCCTCCCAGTTCACGGCGTAGTAACCGGCGCCGAGTTGTTCGGTGACCCACGGACCGGCCATGTGGACGCCGAGAATCTGCCCGGCGGTGCCGTCGGCGCGCTTCTCGGCGATGATCTTCACCACGCCGTCAGTCTCACCGATGATTTGGGCGCGCGAGTTGCCGCCGAAGGGGTCCTTCTTGACCACCACGTCGATGCCGGCCTCGGCGGCCTGGGCCTCGGTCATCCCGGCGAAGGCCACCTCGGGGTGGCAGTAGATGGCCCACGGCACGCGGTCGTAATCCACCGGCACGGTCTTCTCACCGAGGATCTGCTTCACCACGAGGATTGCCTCGGCGTAGGCGACATGTGCCAGCTGCGGTGTGTTGATGAGGTCACCGATGGCGAAGACGTTGTCGGCCGACGTGCGGCACCATTCGTCGACCTCGACGAAACCGCGTTCGCTGACCTTCACCTTGGTGGACCCGAGGTTCAACTGGTCGGGGAACGGACGGCGGCCGATCGACACGATGACCGCATCGACCTCGAGTGACTCGCCCTCCCCGAACTGCACGACAGTGGAACCGCTGCCCGTGGGAGTGTGGCTCTTGACTGCGACGCCGGTCTTGATGTCGATCTTCTTCTTCTGGAACGAACGCACCACGACGTTCGCGAGGTCGGCGTCGAGACCGGGAAGAATCTTCGGCAGACCCTCGAGGATCGTGACCTGCGCGCCGAGGTCTGCGAACGTGGACGCGAACTCGCACCCGATGGCACCGCCACCGATGACGGCGATGCGCTGCGGGATGCGGTCGAGCGTGAGCACCTGATCGCCCATCACAAGGTACGGGCGATCCCCCTGCACCAAGGCGAACGAGGCACCCGGCGCACCGAGGACGACCGAGTCCATGACGCGAAGCGTGGCGGCATCGATCTGATAGAGCACCGGCGGAATGACCGAATAGTCGCCGCTGCAACCGACGATGATCGTATGCGAGGCGCTGTCGACGATCATCGACTCCGGGCTGCTCACGAGCGAACGGCTGCCCAGGAGCTGCTTAGTGGCGGGATCGAAGACCTGGAT
>CAXBRI010000228.1:0-1860 GCA_963978125.1 uncultured bacterium
GATTCGATCCAGTCCTCGGCGTGACGATCACTCGTGTAGTAGCCGCGAAGGGCGAGACCCATCGGCCACTCCTTGCGACGTGTGACACCAAGCTCACGGCCCATGCGCGAGTTCTGTCCGTCGGCGACGACCAGAAAACGGCCACGCACTTCGCCCGTGTCGCCGCTCTCCTTATCTTTCACCACGACACCACCGGCGCCACCCAGACCGTCGGGTGACGTCGTGCGGTCGACCAGGTCCACGGCCTCCACGCCGGACAACAGAGTGGCTCCGTGGTTGCGAGCCGCCTCGGCGACTAGTCCGTCCAGGTTGAAGCGGGTGATGGTGTAGCCGTAGTTGGGGAACTTGGGATGGTCGGGCCACGCGAGTTCGAGCGAGGCACCGAAACCGAAGGCGCGAAGTCCGTTGTACTTGTGGCCGTGGGCGGCGACCGTGGGTTCGAGGCCCATGTCGGCCAGCTGGCGCACCGAACGCGGTGTAAGCCCGTCACCGCAGGTCTTCTCGCGCGGGAAGGTTTTCTTCTCGATCAAACAGACGTCCCAGCCGGCGGCGGCGAGCCAGTAGGCGGTGGCCGAACCACTGGGTCCGGCCCCGACCACCACGACGTCAAAGGGGGAGCGGTTCGCGAGTTCGGCGAGTCGGGTCACGTCCGCCAGCCTAGGAGCCGATTTTGTAAGGCCTTCCGAATGATTCAGTCCCGATGTCTGGTAAAAAGGAACCTCGTGGACCAGTACCTCCCCATCCTGGGACTCTTCATCGTGGGCGCCTTGTTCGCCGCCGGCTCCTTCGTGGCGTCGGCTTTGTTGGCACCTCACAAGCGGCCCACCGACGCCAAATTGGCTCCTTACGAATGCGGCATCGTGCCGGAATTCGAGCCGCCGGCGCGCTTCCCGGTTCGCTTCTATTTGGTGGCGATGATCTTCGTCGTCTTCGACATCGAAGTCGTGTTCTTGTACCCCTTCGCGGTGGTCTTCCACCAGTTGGGCCTCTTCGGCCTGGTGGAAATTGTGGCCTTCTCGGTGACGGTCTTTGGCGCACTGTTGTTCCTGGTGTCCGAAGGTGCCCTGTCGTGGGGTCCCGCCAAGAAACTCGTCACGGGCGCTCCGTCGCGCACGTCGTCTTCGACCATCGCCCGCATCGGGGCGGAGGCCGCCTGATGGCTCTTGAAGATCTCTCGCACAATTTCCTCACCGGCCGGGTGGAAGACCTAGTCAAGTGGGCCCGTCGCGCCTCGGTGTGGCCGGCCTCGTTCGGTTTGGCCTGCTGCGCCATCGAGATGATGGCCTCGGGTGCGGCCGACTTCGACCTCGCCCGCTTCGGTATGGAGGTCTTCCGTAACTCGCCGCGCCAGGCCGACTTGATGATCGTCGCCGGTCGCGTGAGTCAGAAGATGGCCCCGGTGTTGCGTCAGGTTTACGACCAGATGATGGAGCCCAAGTGGGTCATCTCGATGGGCGTGTGCGCCTCGACGGGTGGCCTGTTCAACAACTACGCCATCGTCCAGGGTGTCGATCAGATCATTCCCGTCGACATCTACGCCCCCGGTTGCCCGCCGAGCCCCGAAACGCTCATGCACGCGATTCTCACCTTGCACGAGCAGATCCGCACCGGCGAGATCACCAAGCGCCGCGAGGCCAAGACTCCGACGCACCTCGACGCCCACCAGGGGTGGACACCCGAGGTGCCCGTCACCGTGAGGCTGGGCACGCCGAAGTGACCTACACGCCCCCCACGGCCCCCCCGGGCATCGCCACCGCTCCGGCGCGTCTGTGTGACGTCGCCTTCTTCCCGACGCGCGAGCAATATCTGCCGCTCGTGGCCGCACTGCGCGCGGATGGTTTCGAACTCTGCGCCGACCTG
>CAXBRI010000229.1:0-1859 GCA_963978125.1 uncultured bacterium
AAAGTGCACAACGGCTCGCGCACCGGCGAGCAAGTCGTCGGTCAGCGCGCCATCGTTGATGGAACCGTGGACGAACCGCACGCGCGTATCGGCGAGGGCCGTTTCCATGTTCTCGCGCCGACCCGAATACGTCAGAGCGTCCAACAGGACGATGTCGTCGAAGCCCAAACGCTCGGCGTCGGCCAGAATCATCTCGGCAAAGCGCGAACCGATGAAGCCGGCCGCTCCGGTAATCACGACGCGCATCACGAACCTCGGCCTCGGAGTTGGGTAGTGCGGTTCTGTATTCTAGTTAGGTGAAGGGAATTGTTCTGGCGGGCGGTAGTGGCACGCGCCTGCACCCCATCACCCGAGCGGTCTCCAAGCAACTGCTCCCCCTCTACGACAAGCCGATGATCTACTACCCGTTGAGCACGCTGATGCTCACGGGAATCCGTGAAATCCTGATGATCACGACCCCCCACGACCAGGCCGCCTTTCAGCGCCTGCTCGGGGACGGATCGGACTTCGGACTCGACATCTCGTGGGTCGTCCAGGACAAGCCCAACGGACTGGCCGAAGCACTCATCCTCGGTGAAGAGTTCCTCAACGGCGACAAGTGCGTCTTGATTCTCGGCGACAACCTCTTCTACGGCCCCGGACTCGGTACGCACCTGCGTGAGCACACGTCGGTCGAGGGTGCACTCATCTTCGCCTACCAGGTGTCGGACCCCTCCGCTTACGGCGTGGTCGAGTTCACCGCCGACGGTCGCGTGCTCTCCATCGAGGAGAAGCCGGCCAAGCCCAAGTCGCCCTACGTCGTGCCGGGCATCTACTTCTACGACGAGCACGCCAGCGAGTACGCCAAGACCCTCTCCCCCAGCGAACGCGGTGAGCTCGAGATCACGGCACTCAACAACGTGTACCTCGAGCGCGGCGAACTTCGCGTCGAGGTGCTGGCGCGCACCACGTCGTGGCTCGACACGGGAACCCACGAGTCCCTGTACGAAGCAAGTTCGCTCATTCGCACCATGCAGTCATTGACCGGTCTGCGCATCGGCGACATCGAGCAGATCGCCCGCGATCAGGGCTGGATTGCCTGAGCGCCACGCGGTTCTAATCTGTCCAGAGCAGTCGAGAAGGAGTGTCCATGACCACCATCGTTGTCACTGACCGGCGCGTGCTCGCCGACTTCATCCCGTCCACCGTTCTCGCCAACGTCTTACTCGTGGCGGGTGCGGCGTCCTTCGTCGGCCTGCTCGCCCAGGTGTCCATTCCCCTCGGCTTCACCCCCGTACCCCTGACCGGCCAAACCCTCGGTGTGGCTCTCGCCGGTGCCGCGCTCGGTTGGCGCCGGGCCCTCGCGTCCATGTCCCTCTACGTCGTGGCCGGTCTGGCCGGTCTCCCGTGGTTCGCGCAGCACTCGCACGGGTTCCCGACCTACACCTTCGGTTACCTCTTCGGCTTCGTGGTGGCCGGGGCCGTCCTCGGTGCCCTCGCGGAGCGTGGTCGCGACCGTTCGGTTCTTAGCGCCGTGCCCGCGATGCTGGCCGCTGAAATCGTGATTTTCTTCTTTGGTGTCGCGTGGTTGAAGTACTCGGCGCACCTGAGCGTCGCGCAGGCCATCTCGAACGGTTTGACCCCGTTCCTCGGCGTGGAGGCCATCAAGATTGTGCTGGCCGGAGCGGCCCTGCCATCGGCGTGGCGATTAGTCGAGCGCGTTACTCGCTGAAGCCGATAAATGCGGCGAAGTCGCCGTGGATGATCTTCTTTTGCGCGCCGAGGATTCGGCGATCCAGCGCGGCGTGGCGTTGAAGATCGGAAGAGCACACGTCTGAACTCCAGTCACGTGGCCTTATCTCGTATGCCGTCTTCTGCTT
>CAXBRI010000230.1:0-1842 GCA_963978125.1 uncultured bacterium
TAGGGCGAGACTGGCGGCGAGAAGCCCCGCCACGAAGTGGGCCGAAAAGGCAATCCACTGCAGCGGGATGGACACGAACCACATCAGCACGCCCTGGAGTCCGTAGATCACGCGTAGGGCGTAGAGGGTTTCGTTGCCACCCTTGGCGCCCCTCAAGATCCGGACGTAGCGACTGTCCTCTTCGGAGCCAATTTGGCGGATCCACAGGTGAATGGTGAGACGGAGACTCCACACGGCCACCGCGACGAGAACGGCCCAGCGGGCCGCAGTTCCCGTGTTCCACCAACCCATGGCCGAGTCCTGGCTCTGTCCGTGGGACATCCAGAGCGATTCGAGAAAGACCACGAGGAACCCCGAGCCCCAGAACACGTCGATAGTGGCGTGACGCTTGACGCGCCGACCAATCAGGAAGGCGATGAAGGCCCAGCCCCACGCGGTGAGGAGGGCGACGGGTAGGTTCAAAAAGAACGAAGCGTGCATAACAACGTCTTACCAGCAGACGTCCCCCGATTTGAACAGCCCTGCCCTACGCTCGGTCTCCGTGAGAAGACGGGGTTTGGCGGCGCTGGCGTGGGCCTCGACACTCGACCTGTTCGACCAAACCACGGCCTTTGGTCGTCTGGCCCTCGTCCACGTGGTGATGAGCGCCGGCGACACGTTGGTCACCATCTCGCTGGCGGGCTCGCTGTTCTTCTCGGTGTCTCCCCACGAGGCCAAGGGCCGGGTTCTCCTGTATCTGCTGCTCACCATCGCGCCCTTTGCCGTGGTCTCGCCCGTCCTCGGTCCCCTCATCGACCGTTCGGCGAATGGTCGACGGATACTCGTGGCCGTCTCGGCCGGTTCACGCACATTTCTCTGCTGGGCTATGGCGTCACGACTGTCGTCGCTGTGGCTCTTCCCCCTGGCTTTCTTGGTCCTCGTCTCGTCCAAGCTTTACGCCGTCACGCGTGGAACTCTCGTGCCCGAAATGGCTCGAACCGATCAGTTCCGTCAGCACGCCGCGCGGTTGAACGAAGCGGGGTGGCCTGACGGCCCCCAGAAGAGCGAGTCAGGATTCGCGGGTTTCAACGCCCAGTTGACGTTGCTCGGCACCGTTGCGGGATTGCTGGCGGGCAGCGTGGGGGCCGGCATTTTGAAGGGTCTCGGCGCACCATGGGTTCTGCATCTCGCGACGGTGGTCTTCCTCGTAGCCACGGTGGCGAGCCTGCGTCTCCAAAAGCCCAATCGACGCGCGACCGCTCACCGACCGCTCACCCAGGAAGAGAAGGACCAGTACCAACTCACGCCCTTGGGCGACCGAGAAGTGGTCTGGGGGCTGAGCGCCGCCGCATTGATGCGCTGCGCGGTGGGTTTCGCCACGTTCATGCTGGCCTTTGGGCTGCGGCGCGCTCACGCGGGCCTGGGCCTCTTCGCCTTGTCATTGTCGGCGAGTGGGGCCGGTTCGCTGTTAGGTCTGGCCTTTGTCTCGAGGGTGCGCGAACGCTGGCGCGACACGACCTTGTTGTCGTGGGCACTCATCGTGACGGGAGCCGGAGCGTGGACCGCGTCATATCGGCCGACCCTGGTCGCCCAAGTGGGACTCGCCGCCTGGCTGGGGCTCGGTGCCGCGGTGGCTCAACCGAGTTTCGACTCCTTGACCCAACGCCTCGTCGCTCCCGGGGCACAGGGTCGGACCTTCGCCCGTTTCGCCGTCCGTCAGCAACTCCTGTGGGTGCTGGGCGCCGTGATTCCCGTGGCGGTGCCCCTGTCGTTCGCGGCCGGTGATCGGGGACTGGGGATCGCACTGATTATCGGCGGATTGACCTACGGCTTGGGAAGGCGTCTCGCCTCGAACAGGTAACG
>CAXBRI010000231.1:0-1819 GCA_963978125.1 uncultured bacterium
GGCATACGAGATAAGGCCACGTGACTGGAGTTCAGACGTGTGCTCTTCCGATCTCCTGGCCGCGGTTCGAGAAGCACAGGAGCGTATCGTGCGTGTGCGCGACGAACAGCTTCTCGATGAAGTCCTCGTCCTTGACCGACGTGGCCGCCTTGCCACGTCCGCCGCGCCGCTGCGCCTGGTAGTCGGACACCGGCTGCGACTTGGCGTAGCCCGCGTGCGACAGCGTGACGACGACGTCCTGCGGCTCGATCAGGTCTTCGGTCGTGAGATTCAGATGGTCGAGGCTGATCTCGGTGCGACGCGCGTCGCCGAACTGGTCGCGGATCTCGATCAGTTCGCCGCGCACGACCTCGGTCAGCACCTGCACGCGGGCCCCGGGCTGGGCGCCCACCGCGTCCAGCGCGTTCTGCACGAGGTTGAACAGCGCCCGCCGCAGCAGCACCGGCTCGGCCATCGCGAAGAGTTCGTCGGGCACGCGCGGCGTCAGCGTCAGGCCGCTCTCGCGCGCATCGGCCGCGAACTGGGCGTCACCCGCAACCGTGATTGGCCGATGGGAATGGCGCTGCGCGGTTACTACACCTCGGACCGCCACGCCGAGCCCTGGATCGACTCGCACCTCGACATCCGTGACCCCTCGGGCAAGGTCGTCCCCGGCTACGGCTGGGTCTTCCCGCTCGGTGACGGACGTATCAACGTCGGCGTGGGCCTGCTCTCGACCGGTGGCGCCTGGAAGGGCGTGAACACCACCAAACTGCAGGAATATTTCGTCGCCCAGATCGCCGACGACTGGGGCCTCAGCGAGGCCACGAGTTGCGGCCCGGCGACCGGCGGTCGTCTGCCGATGGGTCTCGCCCTTGGTCCGCGGGTCGGAGCCAACGTGTTGTGCGTCGGCGACGCAACGGGCACCATCAACCCCTTCAACGGTGAGGGCATCGCCTACGGCTACGAATCGGGCCGCCTCGCGGCCGGCGTGCTCGGCGAAGCCCTGGCCGCCAGCGATTCCGCGCTGCTGTCGCTCTACGAGGAGCGTCTCGAGCAGGCCTACGGCGAGTACTACAAGGTGGCGCGCGCCTTCGTGCGCATCATCTCGGAGCCGACGATCCTGGCCGCTTGCGTCGGTCTGGGACTTCGCATCGAACCGCTGATGCGTGAACTGCTCGACATCATGGCCAACCTCATGCGCAACGACACGCGTGGACCGAGCGAACTCGGCTATCGCGCCCTCGTGCGTCTGGCCGACGCGCTGCCGGAAAAGGCCTATCAGCTCCTGCTCGGATCCGAAGGTTCGCGCGACTGATGCTGGCGACCTTCGTCATCTTCCTGCGCGAAGGCATCGAAGCCTCGATGATCGTCTCGATTCTGCTGGCCTACCTGCGCGCCAGTGGTAACCAGCGCCACTTCCGTGACGTGTACCTCGGCGTGGCCGCCGCGGTGGGACTCATCACGGCGGGTGGCACGGCCATCTACTTCCTCATCAAGGACTACGAGAACTCCCGCGTGCAGATCTATTTCGAGACGGCCACCTATCTTCTGGCGGCCATCGCTCTGACGGGAATGACCTTCTGGATGCAACGCCACGCCCGCAGTTTGTCGGGCGAACTGCGGACCCGCAGTGAGGCCGCCCTCAGCGGTTCGGCACGATTCGGCATGGCGGCCCTGGCCTTCCAGGCCGTCAGTCGTGAGGGTCTCGAGACCATGGTCTTCACCCTGGCCCTGCTCTTCGCCGCCACGCCCCTCGGTGGTCACGCGCAGCGTTGGGGCATGCTGGGTGGCGGAGCCCTTGGCCTTCTGTGCGCGCTCGCCATCGCCGTGGCGCTGT
>CAXBRI010000232.1:0-1812 GCA_963978125.1 uncultured bacterium
TTTTTCAAGCAGAAGACGGCATACGAGATAAGGCCACGTGACTGGAGTTCAGACGTGTGCTCTTCCGATCTGCATCGAACTGGCGCTCCCACGGCGACCTCGACGAATTCCTGATCCGCACGCGGGTGCCCGCGATCGTGGGCATCGACACCCGTCGTCTCACGCGACACCTCCGTGCCCACGGGGCACTGCCGGGCGCCTTCGGGACGGCCGGACTCGAGGCCGTGACCACCGCGGCGCGCGAAGCCCGTGGTACCGACGACACCGACTTCGTGACCCGGGTGTCGACGCCCACTTCCTACCAACGTGGCGAGGGCGAACTCCACATCGTGGCCTTCGACTATGGAATCAAGACAACCATGGTGCGTCAGCTCGCCGAACGATTCCGCGTCACGGTGGTACCGGCCGCGACGTCGGCCAGCGAAGTTCTCGCGCTCGCCCCCGATGGCGTCTTCTTGTCCAATGGTCCAGGGGACCCCGCCGCCCTCGGTGGCCCCGTTCGCGAAATTGGCAATCTCGTGGGGGAGGTGCCAATTTTCGGAATCTGCCTCGGACACCAACTCCTCGCCACCGCTCTCGGGGCGACCACTTTCAAGTTGCCTTTCGGTCACCACGGTTCGAACCACCCGGTGCAGGACTTGGCGACCGGACGCATCGAAATCACGGCCCAGAACCACAACTACGCAGTCGACGGGTCATCGCTCTCGCGCGGGACGGTGAGCCACGTGAATTTGAATGACGGCGTTATCGAGGGCGTGGCGTCGGCCGCCGAACGATGCTTCTCGGTGCAGTATCACCCCGAGGCGGGTCCGGGACCCCACGACGCCCGCTACCTGTTCGACCGCTTCGAGGCCCTCGTGCGCACCGGGCAACTGGAGGCCCGCTGATGCCCCGCCGCGACGATCTGCGAACAATCATGGTGATCGGATCCGGTCCAATCGTGATCGGACAGGCGTGTGAATTCGACTACTCGGGCACCCAGGCCTGTCAGGTTCTGCGCGAGGAGGGCTACCGGGTAGTTCTGGTGAACTCCAACCCGGCGACGATCATGACCGACCCGGTGACCGCCGATGTCACGTACGTCGAGCCCCTGGACGCCGATGTCCTGACCGCCATTCTTGAAAAAGAACGTCCCGACGCCCTGCTACCGACGCTGGGTGGCCAGACGGCACTCAACCTGACGATGGAGTTGGTCCGGCGGGGCGTCCCCGAGCGTCTCGGCGTCGAGGTCATCGGCGCCAAACCCGAGGCCATTGACACCGCCGAGGACCGGGAGTTATTCAAGGCCGCTATGGGTGACATCGGTTTGGCGGTGCCCGAGTCGGGCTTTGCGCGTTCGGTGGATAAGGCCTTAACCATCGCCCAGGGCATCGGCTGGCCGATCATTATTCGACCCAGTTTCATTCTGGGCGGTGCGGGTACGGGCATCGCCCACGACGAGACGACCTTCGTGCGCCTGGCCGCCGAGGGGATTGCGGCGTCACCCATCGGCGAGATTCTCGTCGAACAGTCCATTGCGGGCTGGAAGGAGTACGAGCTTGAGGTGATGCGCGACCGGGCCGACAACTGCGTCATCGTCTGTTCGATTGAAAACGTGGATCCGATGGGGGTTCACACCGGTGACTCCATCACCGTGGCCCCCGCCCAAACCCTCTCGGATGTGGAATACCAGGCCATGCGCGATGACGCGTTCGCGGTGTTGCGCCGGGTCGGTGTCGAAACGGGTGGATCCAACGTTCAGTTCGCGGTCAATCCAGATCGGAAGAGCACACGTCTGAACTCCAGTCACGTGGCCTTATCTCGTATGCCGTC
>CAXBRI010000233.1:0-1807 GCA_963978125.1 uncultured bacterium
GATACGGCGACCACCGAGATCTACACTCTTTCCCTACACGACGCTCTTCCGATCTCGTCACTGCCCTCGTGGGTGCGCCCGTGTTTGTCGTGCTGCTCTCGTGGCAGAGAGTGAGGTCCGCGTGAGCGTCGAGGTCACCTCGCTCACCGTCCGGGCGGCCCGGCGCACCCTCATCGACAACGTGTCGTTGTCGGTGGAGTCGGGAACCTGGTGCACTCTCGTCGGTCCGAACGGGGCGGGCAAAACGACGCTGGCCGCGACACTGGTCGGCCTTCGCCGGCCCGACACCGGCACGGTCGCCCTTCTCGGCGGTGACGTTTCTGCCATGGACGAGCGAGAGAGGGCCCGTACAGTGGCCTTCGTTCCCCAGCATCCCGTGGTGCCAGCCGGTATGTCGGTGCTGGATTACGTGGCTCTGGGCCGAACGGCTCACCACGGCGTCCTGAGCTCGCCGCGTCGGGTCGATCGGGACATCGTGCAGTCAGTGATCGACCGCGTGGGGCTCGGTGAGTTCGCCGGACGTGACGTGGCCACCTTGTCGGGCGGCGAACGGCAGCGGACCGTGTTGGGTCGGGCGCTGGCCCAGTCGACGTTGGTACTGGTCATGGACGAACCCACCACGGGTCTCGATGTGCGTCACCAGTTCGATTTGCTCCAACTCGTGCGTGACGAGGTGCGCGACTGCGGTCTCACCGTGGTCAGCACGCTCCACGATCTCACCCTCGCCGCCCAATTTGCCGACCGCTTGACGCTGCTGAGTGACGGTCGTGTCGCCGATGACGGCCGACCCGGTGACGTCGTGCGTGGCTCGGCGTTGGCGCAGAGTTACGGTCTGTCTTTCGACGTGATCAACGTGGACGGTTCCGACGTGGTGGTGCCCCGGCGCACGGCGAAGTTCGAAGTAACCGGCCGGTAACCCGTGCGCCGCGGGCGCTTCTCGTAGAATGCTCTTTACTCAACGAAGGGATTGACGTGCGACGCACGCGCATAGTGGCCACCATCGGCCCGGCATCCGACAGTGACGAAGTTCTGAAGGGCCTCGTCAACGCGGGCGTGGATGTTCTGCGCCTCTCCTTCGCCCACGGTGACCTGGAGTCGTGCCTCGCTCGATTGCGTCGCGTGAGGGCTCTCGCTCCGGACCTGGCGTTGATGGTTGACATTCCCGGTCCGAAGATTCGCGCCGGTTCGTTCGGTACTGAACCCGTCGTCTTGTCGGTGGGTAGCGAGATTGAACTCGTCGAGGGCCGTGACCAGGCCTCTACGGCCGAACGCATCGTCGTCGAACGAGACGACATCGTGCACCGTCTCCGTGTGGGCGACCGGGTGCACGTGGGTGATGGCGGCGTGTCCCTGGAGGTCGTGTCCGCGAGCCCGATGGTCCGCGTGCACGTGACCTCGGGTGGACCCGTGATGGGCAAGCCCGGTTTGTCGCTGCCCAGTTCGCTCATCAACGAGACATTGCCCACCGCCGAGGATCGTCGCCGTATCGAAGCGTTGCGTAACGAGGAGTTCGAAATCCTGGCCGTGTCGTTCGTCCGCTCGAGTCAGGACATGACGGCCGTGCGGGCACTACTGGCGCGTCCCGACGTGATGTTGATGGCGAAGATCGAGACGAACGAGGCGGTGGAGAATCTCGACGACATCATCGCCCACAGTGACTCAATCATGGTGGCCCGCGGCGATCTCGGCGTGCGTCTGCCCATTGAGGACGTACCCCACCTGCAAAAGCGGATCGTGCGCCACGGCATCCGTTACGCCCGCCCCGTGGTGGTGGCAACTCAGATGCTGGAGTCGATGACTCACGCCC
>CAXBRI010000234.1:0-1789 GCA_963978125.1 uncultured bacterium
CACCCGGCCGATGGCTCGGGCGCGGCGGTGGTCCAGATGGCAATCAGCAGGCCGAGAACGAGGCCGATGAACAAAGTGGCCGCGACGGAGTGGATCCAGGCCGCCTCGGAGAATCCGAAGGGCAGTCGTCGCGCCACGAGTTGTCCCTGCGAGGAGCCGGCGTGTGGGCCCGATCCCGTGGTGGCCGTGCCGGTGGCGAGGAGCACCACGAAGGGCACCCACATCAGCCGGGCGATCTGTCGAAGGTGGGGGCTTCGCACGTCGGCGCGCGAGCCGGGTCCGTAGGTGTACTTGGCGTGGTGGTACAACACGGCGCCAATGACCACCATGCCCAGTGACAACAGCAGGTGGACGCTCACCAACCACGGGTTGAGCTTCGAATAGACGACGAAGGCGCCAAGCACCGCGTCGGCCACGACGCCGAGAACGAGGGCTCCCGAGAGGGCCACGAGGTCGCGACGCCGCGGGTCGCGACGCAGGGCGGCGAGGAAGGTGACGATGGTGACCACCACGAGGGTGACGGTGACCATGCGGTTGGCGTATTCGACGAGGGGGTGGAGGCTCCAGCTGCCGGTGAGCCGGTGACGGTAACAGGTGGGCCAATCCGGACAGCCCAGGCCCGACCCGGTCAGGCGCACCGCGGCGCCGCTGAGGACGATGACGATCATCGCCACGAAATCGGCCAACGCGAACCACCGGAAGGCGGGAACAGTCACGCGGGTTTTCGTTCCAGCCACGGTGACCAGCATAGGAATCACAGGGCAGTCGTAGGATGGCCGAGGTATGTACGTACTCCCCGCGACGCGCACCTGGGTCGAAGTGGTTCGGGGCTACGTGGCGCTGACCAAGCCCCGGATCATCGAACTGCTCCTCGTCACCACGATTCCGACAATGGTCGTCGCCTACGGGGCCATTCCCCCGGCACGCCTCATGCTCCTCACCGTCCTCGGTGGCACCCTGGCCGCGGGCGGGGCCAACACCTTCAACATGGTGCTCGACCGCGACATTGACGCGGTGATGGAACGCACGAAGAACCGCCCCCTGGTGCAGGGAGTCATGTCGCCGCGCGCCGCCGTGGTGTTCGCAGTGGTGCTAGAGCTCGCCGCCTTCGCCCTCCTGGCCCTCTGGGTCAACCAGTTGTCGGCCTGGCTGGCTCTGTCGGCCACCGCGTTCTACGTCGTTATCTACACCATGTGGCTGAAGCGTCGTTCTAAGCAGAACATCGTGATTGGTGGCGCGGCTGGTGCGGTGCCGGTGTTGATCGGCTGGTCGGCCGTGACAAACAACCTCGGCTGGACGCCGGTTCTGCTCTTCGTCGTGATTTTCATCTGGACCCCGCCACACTTCTGGGCCCTCGCGGTGCGCTACCGCGACGACTACGCCGCCGCGGAAGTGCCCATGTTGCCGGTTGTCGCATCACTGAAGCGCACCACCCTCGAAATCCTGGTGTACACCATTGTTCTGTGGGCGGCGAGCTTGCTCGTTGGCCCCGTGGGTGAACTCGGTTGGATCTACGCCGTGGGCGCTTTGGTGCTCGGCGGCCTCTTTACCTACTACGCCGGTTACCTCTACTACTTGGCTCGATCCGATCGAGCGGACGTCGCGCGCGCGATGCGTCTCTTCCACTACTCAATTTCGTATTTGACCGTTCTGTTTGTGTTGATGGCTGTCGATGTCCTCGTCCTCGGCTGAGCCCACCGGCCGTCGCGGGCCGTCTCCGATGATGCTCCTCTCCGTGGGGGCGGGAACGGTGATTGCCGTCACGTTGATTTCATTCGTGTCCCACTTC
>CAXBRI010000235.1:0-1773 GCA_963978125.1 uncultured bacterium
GTATGAAAGCGCTGTCGCGATAGCCGCGTCAGGCATTTTTTATGTCTGGCTGATCAAGCGCCCTGACACCGGCGTGGTCGATGCGATCATTTCGGCGAGTGCGATGCCCGATCCGCCCCACAACTGAAGTGCGCTCGTCGAGAAGCGTTCGCGGTCGTAGTCAAGACCCTTGAGATTTGTGGTGAAGGGGCGGACGAGATAGAGGGTGACGTCGAGGTGGCGGGCCAGGTTTTCAAGGGCCTCCACGTAACGAAGTCCACCGGGTAAAGACGACAGTCCGAAGATGCTGACGCGGTCGGAGGCGGGCAAGATGTCCAGGTAAGACGGCAACGCGGCCCACGTCTCGTCCCATCGCTCAGCCGGACAGGGCAGGCCTACTTTGGCGTGCACGGCGCGGAAGAGTTCGGCTTGGAGTTCCTCGTCCGACGACTCGGTGGACAGCTTGTTCTGTAACCAGCCCAGTACCATCGCGGGTCGCCACGTGATGTAGCGGTCGAAGAGATCGGCCATGTGGCGACAGCGCGCCAGAACGACGGTGCCCGCGCCGTCGGTCAACAATTCGAGGCCCCGAGCACCGGGATTCGCGACCGCCCAGTCGTATACGACGAACTGCAAACCGGGCAGTGCCCACGGATCGGTCTCGATACCGTGCATCGCCACGAAGTGGGCATCCAACACTCGCTGGGTCAGTCGAGATGGAAAATCCTGTTGCCAGTTGGCCACAATGCCATCGGTACGGCCGCTCTGCGCGCCGAGAGACGTCGACACTTGAGCGGTGAGCCACCGGCGCACGCCGAGAGACGGAGTGATGACCCATTCGGGGGTGGCAATCTGGTCCAGCACACTGGCGAAGGGGCGCGGAGCGCTCAGACGGGTGACCAATTCGGGTACGAGTTCGTCGTAGCTGTCGGCTAAAACCACCGTGAGCAAATTTTCTCCTTCTCTACTGTCGCCGATGACGTAAAGGGCGACCCGAAGGGTTCCAGACTGCCACCTGGCTGTGACACGGGCTATCAGCAAGGTCGGTACCGCCGGTCGCAGTATGAGAACCGTGCCAAATATGGTCAATATCGACTTATGGCAGTCAAGGGGCCTCGGTACGCTGGCCGCTGATCAATTCACGAGAGGATCGGTCTTGTACCCAGGTGATGCCGATGAACTTGGTCGCGACACTCCGGCGATCGTTATGGTTTCAACGGGCCACACCCTGACCTGGGGAGAACTCAATGACCGATCCCAGCGCCTAGCTCGGTTCTGGTTCGATCAGGGTCTGCGCCGGGGCGACCACGTGGCGCTCTTCATGGAAAATGTCAGCGAGTTCCTCGAAGTGTGCTGGGCCGCCGACCGGTCGGGCATGTTTTTCACACCTATTAACTCGCACCTGACAGCTCCCGAAGTCGCGTACATCCTGGGTGACTGTGGCGCGACGTCCCTCGTCACCACGCGGGCCAAGGCCGACGTGGCGCGCGAGGCGATGTCGGGGATCGCGGCGGTCGAGAGTGCGTTGTGCGTGGGAGGGGCTCCGGGATTCTTGGATTACGCCGACACTCTGGCGGCGGCTGGCGCCGAACCGTTGGTGGACGAACGAGCTGGTTCGCCGATGCTGTATTCCTCGGGCACGACTGGTGTCCCTAAGGGCGTCGTGCGACCCCTGCCCGATCGCCACGTCCGCGACGTGGCCGGTATCGGACTCGCAATTCAATTGGGCTTTGGCGGCGGACGGGGGATGCGGTATCTCTCGACCGCCCCGCTCTACCACTCGGCGCCGCTCAC
>CAXBRI010000236.1:0-1771 GCA_963978125.1 uncultured bacterium
GGCGAGCGCGCCGAAACCAATAGACAGGTTGACGATCATGAAATTGAGACCGAACGCCCGTTGGCGGTGTTCGGAGGGGACAAGACGCGAAAGAAGCACGGCATTGGGACCCCACGACCCGCCGCCCACGCACGCGAGGGCAGCCGCCGAGGCGAGGATGGCCGGTGTGCTGCGGGAGAAGGCCCAGGCGACCAAGGCCACGGAGTTGGCGGTCATCGACGTGACGTTGACGATCCACGGACCGAACCGGTCAATCATCGTCCCCCAGACCGGGGTGAGAAGAACCCCGATGAGGGAGGTTCCCGCAAGAATTCCGGCCGCGAAGGAGGTGGAGTAGCCCCGAACGTTGTGTAGGTACACCACCAGCATTGACAGGGTCAGCCCGAGACCGGTGCACATGAGAAAGACGCTGGTGTAGAGGCGCCGAACAGGCTGGGTAATAACCACCCGGAAATCGGCCGGTACCAAGCGTTCCATCACCGACACAAGTGACAATTCTACAGAAAAACGTTGGAAGGACTGGACTACGGGGCTCGGCGAAGTTCGTTCAACCGGGCAGTTAAGGCTGTCTCATCACCGTTTACGGCCACGACTTTTGCGCGACTCGTTGGTCCCACTTCGAGCGTGACTTCACGCCGGTGAACGCCAAAGGCGTCGGCGACGGCCACGAGCGCCGCCTCAGTGGCCGCTCCGTCAACTGCACGGGCCTGGACTCGAACCCGAAGCGCGTCCCCGTGGGTGCCACCCACCGAGGCCCGACTAGCCCCCGGGGTCACGTGGAGGGAAATCCGTAGACCCACCTCGTCAGTATGGCCGCCATCGTGCCTAGGATTTGCCCACCACGACAAAAGGAGCACAGTGGGCCTCTCGATTCCCGAAGCCATCGCCGCCGCCAGCGCCCCGGGCCAGCCGTTTGAGACGGTGGTCGTTGAACGAAACGGGGTCAGCTACCGAGAGTTCAAGAATGCGCCGACCAACATGCGTTCGGTGTTCGACGGGGCGCGTAACGACCCCAACACATTCATCGTCTACGAAGACGAAGAGTGGTCGTTCTCCAAGGTGATGAGTGAGGCCGACGCACTGGGCTACGCCCTGGTGCACACCTTCGGCATCAAGCCCGGTGACCGCGTGGGAATTGCCATGCGTAACCTCCCTGAATGGGTGATTTCTTTCGCCGCCATCTTGTCGGTGGGCGGCATCTCGGTCTCGTTGAACGCCTGGTGGACTGAGGACGAACTCGAGTACGGCATTAACGATGCCGGTCTGTCGGTGCTAATCGCCGACGCGGAACGCGTGCTACGCGCCGGTGAGGCTGCCTATCGCGCGGGCGTTCCCGTGATAGCTGTTCGCTCTGACGAAATGTTGCCCACGCCCCCCGGCGTGCAACGTTGGAACGACGTCGTCGTGCGTGGCCAGGCGATGCCCGAAGTTGACGTCACGGCCGACATGGACGCGACCATTCTGTTCACGTCGGGCACCACGGGCCGACCCAAGGGTGCCGTGTCGACGCACCGCGCGGTGACCCAGGCCCTCATGGCGTTCTCAGCGGGCGGCACGTTGCAGTCACTGCGCCGCGGACCCGTCCCCGAATCAGAGGCGACACCCAACCTTCCTACCACCTTCATCTTGATCGTGCCGCTGTTTCATGTCACGGGTTGCGTGCCGGTCATGCTGTCGTGCTTCATGTGGCACTTCAAATTGGTGATGATGTACCGGTGGGAGCCCGAGCGCGCCCGCGCCGCAGCCTGCCAGTTTGGTTGAACCACCAGAT
>CAXBRI010000237.1:0-1763 GCA_963978125.1 uncultured bacterium
GGGCCATCGATCCGATGCACGGCAACACCCTGACCGCCAACAACGGCTACAAGACCCGGCCGTTTGACCGAATCCTCTCGGAGTTGAAGTCCTTCGTGGAGATCTGCAGGGCGGAGGGCATCCACCCCGGCGGGGTGCACCTGGAGATGACTGGCCAGAATGTCACCGAATGCACGGGCGGCGCGCGGCAGGTGACCGAGGGCGACCTCGCCGTCGTGATTGGCGGGGGATTTATCGGGGCTGAAGTAGCCACATCCTTGAAGACGCGTGGTCTACGCGTGGTGGTGCTGGAAGCCGCCGAACGTCCGTTGATCGGCGCGCTCGGTCTCACCGCGTCGGCGTGGCTCTCGGAACTCGCGTCGGGCGCCGGCGTTGAACTTCGTAACGGTGAGACCGTTCACGACGTAGAGATGCACGAGGGTCGATTCGTGGTGCGCACCGGCGACGGCGACCTCGACGCGGGCATCGTGGTGGTCGGGGCCGGTTCGGCGGTGAACACCGAGTGGCTCTCGGGTTGCGGACTCCGTGTCGACAACGGCGTCGTGGTCGATGAGCACTTCCAGGCGGCGGCGAACATCGCCGCCATTGGTGACGTGGCTCGTTTCCCGTTTCGCCATGCGGGAGGTGAAGCCGTGGTGCGCATCGAGCACTGGCAGGTCGCCAATGACCACGCCAGCGCCCTGGCCGACTGGTGGGTGAGTGGAGTCGAGCCACACGCGATGGTGCCGTATTTCTGGTCCGACCAGTACGGCAAGAAGATTCAGATGCTGGGCCACCCCTCACCGCACGACGAGATCCAGATGGTGCAGGGAAGCGTGGAAGAGGGGCGCTGGTTGGCGCTGTACTCCAACGCCGCGGGCACCGTGACCGGGGTGCTCTCCTTGAGCCAGCCGCGCTGGTTGATGGTCAGTAAGGTCCTGCTCGATCAGGTCACCACGACGGAGCAGGCGCTGGCCCAGGCCCCCTGGTCGGCTTAGAACTCGATCGAACTCAGGGCGGGAATCGTCTTTTCGACGCGCGCCACGACCCGACGCCACTCCTCGCGGCTGGCCAGTCTCTGGTCGTCACCCCACTGGGGTTCGTACGTGGCTCCGGGTGTCCACATGGCGTCGACGTCGCTGAGTTCGAGGTGACCCGCTGCCACCAGGGCCATCAGGCCGGCTCCGCGAGTGGTGGCTTCACGTTCGGAGGACACGGCCACGGGTAGTCCCGTCACGTTGGCCAACCACTGCATCATGAAAGAGTTGGCGGTCATTCCGCCATCGACGCGAAGTTCCTGCAACTCGCTCGCACTTTCCACCCGGGCGGCGTCCAGAAGGTCGGCTCCCGTCTGGGCGATGCCTTCGAGAACGGCGCGCACGAGGTGGGCCCGGTTGGCACCGCGGGTGAGGCCGAAGAACGCACCACGTGCCCCGAAGTCCCACTGCGGAGTCCCCAGGCCGGCCAGGGCGGGGACGAAGGCCACGCCGTTGGCGTCGGGCACCGAGTGGGCGAGAGCGTCGGTCGATGCGGGGTCGGGCACGAGGGCGAGATCATCGCGTAGCCACTCAATGCACGAGCCCGCGGAGAGGCCGATGCCCTCCATCGCCCACGTGAGTTGACCTCCGCGGCTGTGAGCGACGGTGGGAAAGCAGCCCGACCGGTAGCGCGTCAACGTGGTTGGCGCCGTCACGTCGCTAATCCAATCGAGCATTGCACCCGTTCCGAAGGTGATTTTGGCCCCACGGGTGGCGCAGGCCTGTCCGAACAGCGAGGCCGACTGG
>CAXBRI010000238.1:0-1762 GCA_963978125.1 uncultured bacterium
GATTCCGCATCGATGACGAGGACCTCGAGGCTCTCGTGACGGTGAACGACGCGGTGAACTACGTGGCCGACCGCCTGCAGGTGGCTTAGTTATTTCCGTGGCCGCCCCCGACGCCCTCGAGGCGCTGGCTGAGATTCTGGGTCTGTCCGAGGACAGTGAGAATCTGACCATTGCGCTGACTCACTCGAGTTACCTCGCCGAGCACGACGGCGTCTCCAATCAACGGCTGGAATTCCTCGGCGACGCCGTCGTCGACCTCTGCGTGACCGACATCATCATTCGCGAACACCCCGAGCTCAACGAGGGGACGGGATCATTCACTCGGGCCATGGTGGTGAACGAGGCCTCACTGGCCGACGTGGCTCGTGAACTTCATATTGACCAGTGCATGCGTCTGGGTAAGGGAACCCGCCAAGAAGGCGTGGCCCACTCCGACAGCATTATGGCCGACGTCTTCGAAGCTGTGGTGGGAGCGCTTTTTTTGGACCGCGGTTATGGCGCGGCTCGAGACTTCGTGCACCATCACCTGGTGGGGCGTATCAACGCGGCGTCCTTGAACCCCGATCAGCACGACCCCAAGAGTCGGCTTCGCGACGTGCTGGCCGGTAGCGGACGTGGTCACGCCCACTTCGATGTGACCGAGGTGGGACCACCGCACGACCGACGCTTTCGCGCCACGATCATCGTGGACGGACAGGTGGTGGCCCAGGCCACCGCGCGATCGAAAAAGGCCGCCGAGCGCGACGCGGCTCTAAGTGCCCTGGAGGTGGTGGGTGCCTGAGCTCCCCGAAGTAGAAACCGTTCGATCGATGATCGCCCGCGACATGGTGGGCAAGAAGGTCAAGACCGTCGCCGTCACCAACGGCCGCATCGTGCGCCGTCACAAGGCGGCCCGTGAGTTCCGGGCCCTGCTCGAGGGACGGACCGTGAAGACGGCCCAACGTTTGGGCAAGAACCTCGTTTTCGCCCTCGATAACGGCTCGCATCTGGTGGTGCACCTGGGCATGACCGGCCGACTCCTGCGCGGTGGCCCCAAAGTGCCCAAGCCCAAGCACACCCACGTGGTGATGACGATGGCCACTGGTGAAGAAATTCGTTACGTCGACCCGCGTACCTTCGGCGAGCTCTACGTCTCAACGCCACCGGCCGCGGGTGCCGAACTCTCGGTGACGCCCCTGGCCCGCCTGTCGGTCGGGGGAGACGGCGCGGCCATCCGTCGGGCCGTGCCCGAGTTGGCCCACCTCGGTCTTGACCCCTTCGAGGACCAAATCGGCTGGGACCGGCTCGCCGCGGTGTTGCGCTCGCACCACCTGATGCTGAAAGCGTTCTTGACGGACCAGGACATCATTTCGGGCATCGGCAACATTTACGCCGACGAGATCTGTTTCGCCAGCGGCCTCCTCTACGACCGCTACAGCGACTCGTTGTCGGTGATTGAGATTCGGCGTCTGCATCGCTCCATCATCGAAATCCTGACCGACGCGGTGAAGCACGGCGGCTCGACCCTGCCCGACGAGCAGTTCACCGACCCCGACGGCAAGTCCGGCAACTACCAGACCTTCCACGCCGTGTACAACCGCGAGGGCCAGCCCTGCCGCGAGTGTCGCACGCCGATTGAGAAGGTCACGTTCCAGCAGCGCTCGACGTACTTTTGCCCGAAAGACCAGCACTGACGTCGGACCCCCGACCCGCCAGTTGCTAGCGTTTCAGATCGGAAGAGCACACGTCTGAACTCCAGTCACGTGGCCTTATCTCGTATGCC
>CAXBRI010000239.1:0-1755 GCA_963978125.1 uncultured bacterium
GAGTGTTCTCAGGACCAGCTGGACCGGGCCTTCGCGGCCGCCGCTCGCGCCTACTCCACCTGGAAGCTCGACGACGGTGTCCGGCGAGCCGCTCTCGTGAAAGCGGCTGAAGTGCTCACCGCGTCGGTGGGTGTGATTGCGCCCATATTGACGGCCGAGCAGGGCAAACCTCTGGCCGACGCGCAGATGGAAGTCTTCGCCTCGGCGGCGTGGCTGAACTACTACGCCAACCTGGAGAGCCCCCGGGTTGTTCTGCGTGATGACGATTTCGCCCACGTCGAAGTCGTGCGTCGCCCCATTGGCGTCGTGGCAGGTATCACGCCGTGGAACTTCCCATTGGTGCTGGCCTTCTGGAAGATTGCGCCCGCACTCGTGGCCGGCAACACGATGGTGCTCAAACCTTCGCCCTTCACTCCGTTGGCCACGCTGAAGACAGTGGAGCTTCTCCAGGATGCGCTGCCGGCGGGCGTCTTGAACGCCGTTAGTGGCGGCGACGGACTCGGGGCGATGATGACGTCGCACCCCGTGCCTCGCAAGATCTCATTCACTGGCTCAACGGCGACCGGACGCAAAGTGGCCGCGTCGGCGGCTCCGGACCTCAAGCGATTGACGTTGGAACTCGGTGGGAACGACCCCGCCATCGTTCTCGATGACGCCGACCCGGTCGTGGTCGGCAACGCCATCTTCGAGTCCGCCTTCAACAACTGTGGCCAGGTGTGCTCGGCAATCAAGCGCGTCTACGTGCCCGAATCACTGCACGCTCAAGTTGTCGAGGTGCTCGCGGAGCGCGCCGCTTCCATCGTGGTCGGAGACGGCACCGACCCGGCAACGAAGCTCGGACCTATTAACAACGCGCCCCAATACGAGCGCGTCAAGATGTTGGTCTCCGATGCGCTGTCTCACGGCGTGACCGCGGTGACCGGCGGTGCCGCCATGGATCGGGCCGGGTACTTCTTCCAGCCGACAATCTTGACGGGCGCCCACGAAGGATTGCGCATCGTGGACGAGGAACAGTTCGGCCCGGCTCTTCCGGTCATGACGTACCGGAGTGTGGACGAGGTTCTCGAACGGGCGAATAACACGAACTTCGGTCTGTCGGGTTCGGTTTGGGGTGGCGACACCGAGCGGGCGGCGCAGGTGGCCAGCCAACTCGAGTGCGGCACCATCTGGGTGAACACCCACCTTCAGTTGGCCCCGAACCAGCCCTTCGGTGGATTCAAGTGGAGTGGCGTCGGCACTGAAAACGGTATTTGGGGCCTCGAGGCCTTTACCGAAGTCCAGGCCGTACACCGCTCCAAGCTCTAGGGGACGTCCGTGGTGATTCGCGAAGTAGACGACCAGTCGGTCGAGGGCAATACCCGGGTTACCGTGAATTTTGCGGTGATTCTCTTCGTGCTCCTCGCAGTGGAGGGCCTCACCATCGTGGCCGTTCGCCCCCTCCTCACCTGGCACGTCGCGGTGGGTTTGGTGTTGACACCGCCACTGCTGGCAAAGATCGGCTCCACCTCGTGGCGAATCGTCCGGTACTACACGGGGTCGACCCCGTACACCCGAAAGGGGCCGCCACCGCTTCTTTTGCGCCTGCTCGGCCCATTCATCGTTCTTCTCTCGGTGGTCGTCGTGGCATCGGGGATTGCGCTGATCCTCGTCGCGTCATCGTCCACGTGGGGTCAGCGGTTCTTCTTTGTGCACAAGGCCTCGTTCATATTGTGGTTCGTGGCGACGTCGGTGCACGTGCTGGGCCACATCGTGGAT
>CAXBRI010000240.1:0-1745 GCA_963978125.1 uncultured bacterium
CCCTACACGACGCTCTTCCGATCTCCACGCCAACCGAATTCCGGCCAGTCAGCAATCTGAACCTTCGAAATTTCAATTCGCCCGCCGTTTACGTCACCGCCCCTCCACCACTCAAGGGGGCCCAACTGTCGCAGTGTGGCGAGAGCGTGCAGCGCTCCGGACGCATCCGAGGCCATAATCTCGGACACGTCGTCGGTCACCAGTCGATATCCGCCCGATGGCAGTGATGAATCACGCCGAATCGTGAGTCGCGGTGCATCGACGGTCGACGTGATCGTCACCGCGCAGCCCTCGATGGACGACTCGACACACCATGTGTCGATGGCATCACGCCATTCGTCAGGCGCAACAACCCCCACTAATCCCGTCCAGACCACAACCCCCGGTCGCACGTCACACTCGCGCGGTTGGGGAATCAGTCCCAGCATGGCCGCCAACCGCCGAAAACACACGAGCCGGTCATGGGCACACAGTACTGAGGGCGACCCAGCCGCTAGGAGTTGGTTTTCCTAGACTGGAAAACAATCGTGCACTTTCTTCGTCCACTCGTCATCGCCAGCACCCTGTGGCACGGTGGCGCCCTCGCACCAGCCGCAGTCACGGGTCCGTCATGGAAGGGTCCGACGGTGATTGCACCCGCGACGGGCTACGCCGGCGTGCAAAACGGCCTTTTCTACGCCATGGACTGCGCATCCGCCTCGTACTGCCTCGGCGCGACGACCGACGTGGACGTCAACGGGTACACCGCGCCCGTCGCCTACGAATACAAGAGTGGCACCTGGAAGAACGCCGTCTACATGCCGAACCCGACCGACTTCAATTTCCCCTCGGGCACCCCGAACTCGACGGATTGCTTCGTCACCTCGGGCAAGAACGTCTGCCAGGTTGTCGGCAGCTACGGCTTCACCAACAACCAGACCAAGCCCTGGATGGTGACCTCGACGAACGGGACGATGAAGTCAGTGACCGTCACGCTGCCCAGTGACACCACGACGGGTCTGCAGAGCTCGACGCTTCGTTCGGTGAGTTGCGCCACCGACGTCGGACCCACGTGTGTGGCGGTGGGCACCTACCTCGATAACGCCGGCGACGGATCGAACCCGAACACCATTCCGCGCACCTTCCCGGTAGCGGTCACCACCATCATTCCCGCCAGCGGAAGCCAGACAGCCACCAGCCAGAAGCTGCCCCTGCCGGCCGATCGCAACGTGAACCCGCTGGTCTCACTCGCCCAAGTCAATTGTGCGGCGGCCGGCGAATGCGTGGCGGTGGGTACCTACTACACCCGCGACGGCCAAACCCGGCGACATCCTGCTCGCCCACATCAACCAGCCCGCTCGCTCGGCCGGTGCTGGCGTCGCGGCGGGGTTGGACACCCTGCGCGACCGGGGCGCGACGTTCGTGCGGTTGGATCGGTTGCCGCCGGACGGGCTTGTCTCCGCTTGAGGTTTGCCGGCCCGGCCCGTAGTTTCCCGGCGCCTCAACCCGGACCCGCTCGTGAACGATATCCCCGATCGCCGCAATACATCCGCCAACGCCCAGTGGGGCGGGCGTTTCGCCGCCGGCCCCTCCGCCGTCATGCAGGAAATCAACGCCTCGATCGGGTTCGACCAAAAGCTCTGGCGCCAGGATATCCGCGGCTCGCGCGCCCACGCCGCCATGCTTGCGCATATCGGCCTGATCTCGAAGGACGACGAGGCCGCGATCGCCAAAGGGCTCGACACCATCGCTGCGGAGATCGAGGC
>CAXBRI010000241.1:0-1708 GCA_963978125.1 uncultured bacterium
TCTTTGTTTTGTTTTTTTTTTAATGATACGGCGACCACCGAGATCTACACTCTTTCCCTACACGACGCTCTTCCGATCTGTGCACTCCGGCCTCTTCGACGTGCTCCATCACGCCGGCAACGAACACCGCCCCGTCATGGTCACGAAGGGCGTCCACGTCAACCTCCACCGCATCGTCGAGGAAGCGGTCCAGGAGTATGGGTCGCGTCGCCGAGACCCCACCCTCGCGGGCGAGCGAACCATGGGCACTGGTCAAGTCGGCCATGGCCCGCTCAAGTCCGTCGTGGTCGTAGACAATTTGCATCGCGCGTCCACCGAGGACGTAGCTTGGGCGCACGAGGACGGGAAAGCCGATCTCTGCGACGATGGCGCGAGCTTGCTCGAGCGTGACGGCCGTGCCACCGGGCGGCTGGGCCAATCCAATCTCGTTGCAGATTCGCGCCCAGTGCTGGCGGTCTTCGGCGGCGTCAATGGAGGCCACGGGCGTTCCCAGGATCAGGGACGGGTCAACGCTGTGCGCCAACTTCAGCGGTGTCTGGCCACCCAGCGAGACGATGACACCACGCACACGCGCGCCGTCGGTGCAGGCCGCCCCTTCGGCTTCAATCACTTCCGCCAGGTCTTCGGGGGTGAGGGGCTCGAAGTACAGACGATCGCTCGTGGAGTAGTCGGTGGAAACGGTCTCGGGGTTGCAGTTGACCATCACGGTTTCAAATCCGAGGTCACGCAACGCCATCGACGCGTGCACGCAGCAGTAGTCGAATTCAATTCCCTGACCGATCCGGTTAGGACCCGATCCGAGGATGATGACCCGGTCGCGTGGCGAGGGTCGAACTTCGTTCTCGTCTTCGTAGGTCGAGTAGTGATAGGGCGTTAGGGCGTCAAACTCCGCGGCGCAGGTGTCAACCGTCTTGAACGTCGTGGTGACGCCCGCCGCGCGGCGCCAGCCCGTCACCGCATCGGTCGTCACGCCGCCAAGGGACGCGATCTGTGCGTCGGCAAATCCCCATCGCTTGATTTCGCGCCACGCCCGCCGGTCCAGTGAGGCGAGGTTGGCCGATTCAATCTCGCGTTCACGCTCGACGATGCCACTCATCTCGTCGAGGAACCAGCGGTCAATCTTCGTGCGCGCGGCAATCTCCTCCACGGACACGCCGCGACGCAGGATCTCGTGGAGCGCGTAGAGGCGCTCGGGCGTGGCCACGACGCACCGTCGCCAGAGCTCATCAGTCTCGGTCTGTGCAAACTCGCCCGCCGACCCCTGAGCGAAACCGAGACGCCCCTGCTCCAGCGAGCGCACGGCCTTCTGGAGTGACTCAGCGAAAGTACGGCCGATGGCCATGACTTCGCCGACCGATTGCATACGGGTCCCTAACTCCGGCGTTGAACCGGGGAGCTTCTCGAAGGCCCACCGTGGAATCTTGGTCACGACGTAGTCAATGGTGGGCTCGAAGCTGGCGGGCGTGAGTTTCGTGATGTCGTTGCGAATCTCGTCGAGGGTGAGGCCCACGGCGCGTTGCGCCGCGATCTTGGCGATGGGGAAGCCCGTGGCCTTGGAGGCCAGGGCGGAGGAGCGCGAGACGCGCGGGTTCATCTCGATCACGACCATGCGGCCGGACACGGGATCGACGGAAAACTGGATGTTGGAGCCGCCCGTCTCGACCCCGATCTCGCGGATGACCGCAAACGACGCGTCGCGCATGACCTG
>CAXBRI010000242.1:0-1699 GCA_963978125.1 uncultured bacterium
GAGAGGTTTCTCTACGAGGATCGCCTTCCCGGTCTGCATCACGTCGTCGAGAACGCTGCGGTGCGTGAAGTTCGGTGACGAGATGACGTACGCGTCACACGTGTTGTCGTTGAGCAAATCGCGGTAGTCGAGATACGTCGCCAATGGTCGACCCTCGGCGGTGAAGGTCGCCCAATCGAGCGACTCCTGGACGGGGTCGGCCGCTGCGACGACCTCAACGCCATCGATGGCGTAGAGGTTTCGCTGGTGTTCGAGACCCATCATTCCGGTACCGATGAGGCCGTAGCGAAGCGCGCTGGTCACGACAGTCCCTTTCTACGCCATGTCCGCTTGGAAGCATAGGTAGTGCGAGACTTCGAACAGACCAGGTGGAGGTTCCGATGGCAGACGATTCCCTCGAGCATGCGTCGACGCAGCGACGTTCGGCGTGGAAGTGGGCCGACACCCGTGACATTCCTCTGCGAACAATCGTGGCCACCGTCGTGGTCGTCGCACTGGCCTACCTCGCGGCCATCACGCTCTACCGGTTGCGCTCACTTCTGGTTCTTCTCCTGGTCGGAAGTTTCATAACTTTGCTGTTGAACCCCATTGTGGGCTTCATCGAGGCCAAGGTGCACATTCGCCGCGGATACGCCGTGGGGCTGGTGTCGCTGCTGGTTCTCGTTGTTTTCGCCGGACTGGCTTTCGCCTTCGGATATCCCTTGGTGCGGAGCCTGACGCACTTGGCCGACACCCTCCCGCAGTACGTCCGTGACGCCCAAACCGGTCATGGCTGGGTGGGGCGGCTGCTGCGGCGTTACCACGCCGAGAAGTGGGTGAACGCGAACGCCGGGAAACTCATTTCTCTCGGCCAGGGTTTGAGTCGACCGGCACTCGCGCTCGGACGCGGTGCGTTCTCCATGCTGTTGGAACTGTTGACCATATTCACGTTCGTTGTTCTGGTTCTGCTGCAGGCTCCGAAGATGCGTGCCTGGGTGCTGGATCGATCCACCGCGCCCCAGGCGGAGAGGTTGCAGCGACTGGGTGCACGGGTGAGTCGGGCGGCAACGAGCTACATGGCGGGCAATCTCATCACGTCGATCGTGGCCGGCCTCGTGGTGTTCGTGACGCTGTGGCTGACCGGAGTGCCCTTTGCGGCACTGTTCGGGCTCTGGGTGGCCCTGGTTGACTTCCTGCCGACCATCGGAGGCGCGTTGGCGGGGATTCCGACGGTGCTGTTCGCCTTCGCCCACTCGTCGAGTGCTGGCGTGATCACGCTCGTCGCCTTCATGGTGTACACCCAGATTGAAAACCACATCCTCAATCCCCTTGTCATGAGCCGTGCGGTGAAGATCAACTCCCTCAGCGTTTTCATGGCCGTCATTCTCGGTGCCGAAATTGGAAGCTGGGTGGGGGGCCTCTTCGGTGGTCTGGTCGGGGTGCTTCTCGCTATTCCGGCCGCGGCCACGTTGCAGGCCATCACCGAAGAAGTTCGTCGCACCGACTGAACCGTGTCGTCTGACTAGCGTGAGTCGCCGTGGCTCTCACGCACCAGATACCGGCAACTCCGTGGCGGGCGACGTCAACGTGGTCGGTGCGGCCCGCCCAACTCCTCCCTCTCTTCGGAGGGTTGGGGATATTCGGACTGGGCGAGGGACTCCTGGTGCAGGCCCAGTGGGGTGCGACTCCGTGGACGGTCTTCGCTCAGGGAATTTCTCGT
>CAXBRI010000243.1:0-1690 GCA_963978125.1 uncultured bacterium
ACGCGGCCGACGCACTCGAGGCCCACTTCGTGCGCAACGCAATGCCGGCCGCCGAACGGCGCATTGAACGTGAGAACCTCGAACGGTGGTTTCAGGACCACCCGATTGATGAGGCCGCGGCGATTCGCCGGGTGCGTGAAGCGACCGAAGGCGACTGGTAGTTCAGTCCAGGCTCTCGGCGAGCAACGCCGCGAGCACGAGGGGTTGATCCCCTTGCACCGAGTGGCCTGATTCGTCGACGCGCACCACGCGTCCACCGGGTTGGCGCCGCAGGAACTCGGCCTCGTCGGCGTCGTCGACCACCGATCCCTTACCCATGGCGCGCACCAGCGTGACGGGCATGGCGAGCGAGCCCACTCGTTCCCACAGGTCGCCGACGGCGGGCGCCTCGAGGTTTCCCGCGTCGCGCTGGTGGCGCCAAATCCACGAGCCGTCGGGCTGACGGATGGCGTTGTGCAAAATGCCGCGGCGCAACGACGAGACGCTCCGAGTCGGATTGTGTTCGATGGTGCGCGCGAGCAACGCATCGAAGTCGGGGAAGGTCTTGGGTCCGTTCACGAAGGCCGTGATGTGTTTGGTCTTCTCCGAGTTCACGCCCGGCGTGATGTCGATCATCGTGAGTGAGGAGATCAAGTCAGGACGTTCAGAGGCGACGACGAGGCTCACGAGGCCCCCGAGGGACATTCCCACGAGCGGCGTGGGCCGGTCCAGCATCACCTCCAACACGGCGATGACATCCCGGGCGTGGGGGAGTAGCGCCCCGTGCGGGTACGGCGACGTGTCGGAGTGACCGTGGCCGGGGAGATCGATGGCCAGTAAGGGCCGTTGCAGGGCCAGGGCCACCGTGTCCCACGTGTGAGCGTTCTGCGCGCCACCGTGGAGGAGAACGAGTTCGGGCTCGGCCTCAAACCAGCGCAGTCCACTGACGTGACGCAGCCCGTCGACGGATTGGGCGAATCGACTGACGGGCGGTACCGCGACGTCGAGTCCCCACTCGGCGATGTTCTCGTGGAAGAGGCCGAACTCGTCGTAAGGGGCGTCCATGGGCCAAAGGGTACAGGTGCTAGAGAAGTGACGTGAGTCGTCGCACCGTCGCGCTGGTGCTCGCCGCCGGCGAGGGGACACGGATGAAGTCGTCGCGTCCCAAACCCCTGCACCACCTCTGCGGCCGACCGATGGTCATCTACGTCCTCGAGGCGCTCGGCCCCGATTCGGTGGACGCCACCGTGGTGGTCGTGGGCCACGGCGCGACGTGGGTCGAAAAGGAGATCACCGAGTGCGCGACACCCGGTCGCCGGCTCTCCTTCGTCGAACAACCCGAACAACTGGGCACCGGCCACGCCGTGAGCGTCGCCCTGCCGGCCGTCGAAGAGGCACTGGGGGAGGGTGACGGGGACGTCGTCATCTTGCCGGGCGACACACCCTTGTTGCGCCCGGGCACCATCGCCGCCCTCCTCGAGGCCCACGTCGAGAGCGACGCGGCCCTGACCGTGCTGAGTGCCGTGGTTGATGACCCCACCGGATACGGCCGGATCGTCCGAGCCAAAGACGGCTCGCTGGCCGCCATCGTGGAGGACCGTGACGCCTCTCCCGAGGTGCGCGCCCTCCACGAGGTAAACACCTCAGATCGGAAGAGCACACGTCTGAACTCCAGTCACGTGGCCCTATCTCGTATGCCGTCTTCTGCTTG
>CAXBRI010000244.1:0-1682 GCA_963978125.1 uncultured bacterium
CTCCGACAACCAGGCATCGGGAGAGGTTCCGATTGTGGTGCCCCCATCGGACCTAACGGGTGGAACTTCGCCAACGCCGCCGCCCATGACCAAAGTGCCGACCACCGAACCGCGAATCGTCACACACAACGACACCAACGATCCCTCACTGAACTGAATATGGGCCGATTTCGCAACGCGCAGGAGGGAATGACGCTGGGTGAGCATCTTGCCGAGCTTCGATACCGGCTGATGGTCAGTTTCGGTATCCTGCTCGCGTTCGGAGTTGTGGGATTCATCTTGTATCCGCACCTGTTGGGCGTCTTGCGCCACCCGTACTGCGTCGCGTCACCTCGACACTGCCAGTTCCTCGTTCAAAACCCCCTCGACGGCCTCAGTCTCCGAGTCAAGGTCGGATTCTTCGCGGGTTTCGTCGTCAGCTTTCCGGTGTTTTTGTATCAAGCGTGGCGCTTCATTACTCCGGGACTGAAGTCACGTGAACGCCGCTACGTCCTTCCGTTCCTACTGTCCTCGATGCTCTTCTTCCTTGGGGGAGTGGCGTTGGCCTACAGCAGCTTCGGGCACGCCATTCAATTCCTCCAGAGCATCGGCGGTAGCACGCTGGTCTCCTTCTACAACCCAAATCAGTACTTCTCGCTGTTTTTGATGATGATGTTCATCTTCGGACTGATGTTCGAATTCCCGGTCGTCCTCGTCGCTCTCGAACTGAGTGGGGCGGTGGCCTCGGCGACTCTCCTACGGTCGTGGCGCTACGCCATCATCGCCATCACTATCGTGTCGGCCGTGGTCACGCCGAGCGGAGACCCATTGTCCATGGTTGCGCTCGCGGTCCCGCTAACCATCTTCTATTTCGCCGCCATCGGCGTGGGCAAGATCTTCAAGAAGTGAGTAGCCCGCTCCGCGACCGGTTCATTGCCGGGCTGGGGTTTGCCCCCGACGACTTCCAAGAACGCGCCCTGGACGCCGTCGACCGGCACCACAACGTTTTGGTGTCAGCACCCACGGGCTCGGGGAAAACCCTGATTGCCAACTACGCCATCGCCTGCGCTCTGGAACGGGGCGAGAGGGCTTTTTACACAACACCCTTGAAGGCGTTGTCCAATCAGAAGTATCACGAACTGGCCGCCCGCTGGGGATCCGACCAGGTCGGGCTGCTCACGGGCGATAGCTCGATCAACCGCACCGCGCCCGTGGTCGTCATGACGACCGAAGTTCTGCGCAACATGCTGCTCACCACCTCCGAGCAGGTCGCGCGCCTGGGACTCGTAGTGCTCGACGAAGTTCACTACCTCCAGGACCCCTGGCGTGGCGGCGTATGGGAGGAAGTCATCATCTTGACTCCCAGCCCCACGCGTTTCGTGGCGTTGTCCGCGACCATCGGAAACACCCCCTTTTTGGGGGAGTGGTTCAACGAGGTTCGCGGAACCACCGAGGTGATTGTGGAGACCGAGCGGCCTATTCATCTCCACAATCACCTAGCCGTCGTCCGACGGGGGCAGACCGGCGCAGACATCGTCGATTTGTTCGACGGACCGCGGCTCTCTGATGAGGCGAAGCGAATTGACAACATCGTCAAATCCACACGCCGTTTCCGACCCGGCCCGCGGTGGCACGGCCCCAAATCCAGTGCACCCCCGGCTCCGTTTCGCAGCCCTCGGCGAAGCGAACTTCTCCGGGCTCTC
>CAXBRI010000245.1:0-1681 GCA_963978125.1 uncultured bacterium
GACTACGTTCGCAAACCTTTCTCCGTCAACGAACTCGTCCTTCGGGTTGGGGTGGTGCTTCGTCGAACACAAGGTGAGATCGGTGGCACCCTCGAGTACCACTGCGGGCCGCTGGTTCTCAACGTCGATCGTCACGAGGTGAGAATGGGTGACGAGACTCTGGAATTATCGGCGACCGAGTTCCGCCTACTCGAGGTGCTGATGGAACGTAGTGATCGGGTCGTGACGCGTTCGCAACTTCTGCGTGAAGTGTGGAACATCGATTTCGAATCGGAAACGTCGGTCCTCGACACCTACATCTCCTACCTTCGCCGAAAGATTCACCGGGATGGTTTCGCTCCGTTGGTCACGGTGCGCGGGGTGGGCTTCCGACTGACGCCACCAACCTGACGTGCGCCTCGGAACGCGCCTGTCGCTGGTTTTCGCCCTGGTCGCCGTTTCGGTGGCGGCCGCGGTCGGGGCTTACGCGGTGCACGCCAGTCGCGCCGATGGTTTGGCGACCATTGACCGCAATCTGAGCGCGATTGTGACGGCTGGGGGATCCGATCCCGTGAGCGCGTTACCGAACGTACTCAGTGCCGTGCAAGCAAGCGGTATCGACGTGAGCATCTTTACGGTGTCGCTGGGCAACGTGCGCACGGCCGTTGAATCGGGTTCGCAGAGACCTAGCCGCATCCCCGATTACCAACGAGCCCGAGCTCTCATCGGAAGCCCACCCATCTCTATTGGCTCTTTCCGTTGGACAGCGGTGAACGTGGGCGCTGGACTTGTTCTGATCGTGGCGGAGTCGACGTCGCCGGTGGACCAGGCGGCCCACCACCTGTCGACGGTGGTGGGGGGAGTCGCGACCCTTTGTGCCGTCGTGGCCATGTTGTTGGCTCAGTTCGTGTCGCGTAGAGATCGGCGTGATATCCGCAATTTGGTCGGGCACGCCGCCGCCGTGGCTGCCGGCGAGGCCGTCACGGCGGTGCCAGTGGCCGGTGGGTCCCGGGAGATCCGCGAGCTCAGCGACGCGCTGAACGCGATGATCGGATCCCTCGGCGAACGCGTCGAGACCGAACGCCGGGCCGCGGACACGATGCAGCAGATGCTCGGCGACGCGTCCCACGAACTGCGCACGCCCCTCACGGTCATCAAGGGTTACCAGGAATTGCTGAGCGGCGGCTCGCTCGACTCCGCCGGTCGCGAACGGGCTCTCGCGCGTATTGAGACCGAGGTGTCGCGCATGGAGCATCTGGTGGCCGACCTGCTCACCTCGGCCGAACTTCGCGGTAGGGCCCTCGACGATCTCGAGGACGTGGAACTCGTTGGTCTCGTACGGCACCGGGTGGAGGAATGGTCGTCGGAGCACCCCTCGCACCCGGTCGAATGCCGTGCGGAGGGTTCTGTGATGGTGCGCGCGAGGACCGATCTGATCGGTCGCGTACTTATCAACGCCCTCTCCAACGTCGAGCGCTACACGCCAGAGGAAGCCCCTGTTCGCGTGAGTGTCATCGCGTCAGGGCCCGGCGTTGAGTTGGTCATCGAGGACGGCGGCGCGGGCCTCGCTGTCTACGGCGAAAAACCCCGGCGGTTCTGGCGCGGTGACAATTCGCGTTCGCGCGAGACGGGGGGCACCGGACTCGGTATGTCGATCATGGCCGACATCGCGGAGTCCCTGGGGGGAACGTTCACGACCCGT
>CAXBRI010000246.1:0-1678 GCA_963978125.1 uncultured bacterium
ATGCGAATGATTGCCGGTGGTGCGCGCCAGCGCTTCGTTCAACGCGGCCCGGTTGATTTCGAGAAGTCGGGCCGAGACGGTGCGCACGCTCGTAGCGGTGGGCACGGCCAGGCTGGCCTCCATGTTGGCCACGATGCGAGCCGCGGCGCCGCGGAGCGGAGTGGCTTCGGCGTCGATGGCGGCCGCGGGCTTGGCGACGGCCGGCGCGCTAGCGACGGGAGCCGTGGGCAGGGCCGAGCGCTGGTAGTCGGCGAAGTAGTCGCGCCAGCTGGGGGCCACCGAGTTGGGGTCGCGCAGGAACTGGTCGTAGAGGTCGTCAACCAGCCACGCGTTGGGTCCAAAGGACCCCCGTGACCGCGCGGCGCCGTCAGGAGAAGGAGTGCTCACGGCCTCCAGCCTAGGGCGCACCCACCATTTTGGGTGGGTGCGAGGGGCCCCGCCGGTAGGTTCGCAGCGTGAGTGCGCCGCGCCATCTCCCCAACGGACTCGACCTTGTCGAACCGTCTCCGGTGGCCGGCCTCGCCGTCTTTGAACACCGGGTGGACGACGCCCGGGTCACCGTGATCTGCGTGCACGGGGGTCTCGACCGCGGGGGGTCATTCGCCCGATTGGCCCGCCGCCTCACCCGTGACGACCTCGTGACCTACGACCGCCGTGGGTACCAGGGCTCGCGCCACCTCCGGCCGCTAGGGCTCGGCCCGGACGTCGAGGACCTCGTGTCCCTGATTGACGCCGAACCGGGGCGTCCCGTCATCTTGCTGGGCCACAGCTTCGGTGGCGTGGTCACGCTGGGTGCGGCCCTCGCCCGGCCCAACCGGGTTGCCGGACTGCTCTGTTTCGAGACCCCGCTCCCCTGGGTGTTGAACCGCCACTCGAACCACCCGCCCCTCACCGAGGACACGGCCTCCGAAGCCGAGCGTTTCTTCCGTCGCATGGTGGGCAACTCGGCCTGGGAGCGTCTCAGCGACGCCGAGCGAGAATCACGCTGGCGCGACGGCGACGGACTGGTCACCGACTTGAAGGCCATCCGCGGCACGCCGAGCTCGCCCTACGACGAAAGGATCCTCACGGTGCCGATGATCTATGCCTACGGCGACCGCCACGCCACCGAGTACTACGACGAACTCACGGCGTTGCTGCACCAACGCAACCCGCTCATCACCGGTCGACTGCTGCCCGGTGCGCCCCACGGGGCCCACCTCGCGAGCCCCGACCAGTTGGCGAATCTGCTCGACGAACTCGTGGGGATGACGTGCGCGTCGGCGTAACGGGAGCGTCGGGCCTCATTGGTTCGGCCCTCGTCGAGGCCCTGCGCGAACGCGGCGACGAGGTCGTGGTCTTTGTCCGAAACGGCGCCCCCCGACCCGGTGCGGTGCGCTGGTCACCCGAGGGCGGCGAGATCAACGCCGACGACCTCGCCACGGTTGGCCATTTGGACGCAGTGGTGCACCTCGCTGGTGCGGGCATCGCCGATCGTCGCTGGACCAAGGCGCACCGAGCCGCGATTCTCACGTCGCGCGAAGCGGGCACGTCACTCTTGGCGAAGACCCTCGCGTCCGTGCCTACGCCGCCGAAGGTCTTCGTGTCGGGTTCGGCCATCGGTTTCTACGGCTCACGCGGTGACGAGATCCTCACAGAAACCTCGTCCACGGGTGACGACTACCTCGCCGAGGTGTGC
>CAXBRI010000247.1:0-1665 GCA_963978125.1 uncultured bacterium
GTGGTTACTCGTCACTCGGCGAAAGTCGTTCGAGGCTCAGGTCTTCGCCTTTGCACCGCTCCTCACCGAGGGGACCCGCGCGGCGGGCACGCAACGCGATCGCGAACGGTTAGCCGTCATCGTGGACCGTCTTGGAGCCTCTTTCGGCGTCGATGGGGTGAACGCCAGCATCGTGGCCGATGAGAGCTACAACGCCGCGCTCGCACCGACTCCTTCGGGAGCCGCGCTGTTCGTGACGAATTCGCTGATGAAGGACTTCGATCTCATGGAGGTTGAAGCGGTCGTGGCCCATTTGTTCGCCCGGCTGCGCACCGGCGTCGCCCCACGGCTCGCCTTGTCGGCCATGCCGTCCTTGAGCGACCAGCAACGGACGGCTCTCGCGGGTACCGGTTTCGCCTTTCGGGCCGATGAAGTGGCCGCCGCTACCATTCGTTACCCACTTGGGCTCGCGCGGGCGCTGCACCGTTGCGCCGAGGCCGGTCCTCGCGGGCTGTCGACTTCGGACCTCTTTGCGCGAACCCGTTGGTCGTGGTTCAACCCTCACGCCGACCGTGCCACCCCTGATCTAGGGGACGTCGACGACCCCACTCTGCGAGCGCGTGCCCTAGAAGAGTGGTGAGCGCCGACCGTTAGGCTGGCAACATGTCGTCGAACAACTCTTCATCAGTCGGATCACCTCTCGTCAAGCGAGGCCTGGCGGACATGCTCCGTGGTGGAGTCATCATGGACGTTGTGAATCCCGAGCAGGCGCGAATCGCCGAGGACTCGGGTGCGGTTGCGGTGATGGCCCTCGAACGGGTCCCCTCGGATATTCGCCGTGACGGTGGCGTGGCGCGCATGAGCGACCCGCAGATGATCCAGGAAATTCAGGCGGCCGTCACGATTCCCGTGATGGCCAAGGCTCGCATCGGCCATTTTGCCGAAGCCCAAATTCTTGAGTCACTCAATGTGGACTACATCGACGAGTCCGAGGTGTTGACCCCGGCCGACGAGGAGAACCACATCGACAAGTGGGCCTTCACCGTTCCTTTTGTGTGTGGCGCGACCAACCTCGGTGAGGCGCTCCGTCGAATCGGTGAGGGTGCCTGCATGATCCGGTCCAAGGGCGAGGCCGGAACGGGCAACGTGGTCGAGGCGGTGCGACACCTTCGCACAATCAATAAGCAGATGCGCCGCCTTCAAACGGCCGACGCCGCGGAAATCTATTCGCTCGCGAAAGAACTCCAGGCCCCGTTGCCTCTCGTCCAGGAGGTGGCCGCCACCGGCCACCTTCCGGTGCCGTTGTTTTGCGCGGGAGGCATCTCCACCCCGGCCGATGCGTCACTCGTGCTGCAACTGGGAGCCGAGGCCGTGTTCGTCGGTTCGGGCATCTTCAAGAGCGACGAGCCGGCCAAGCGGGCCAAGGCCATCGTCGAAGCCACTACGCACTTCAATGATGCCCACATCCTGGCCAAGGTCTCCCGTGGCCTCGGTGCGCCGATGACCGGCATCGGCATCGACGAGATCATCGTGAAGTACGCCGATCGCGGCTGGTGAGCCCGTCTGTAGGCTCGTGTCGATGATCGGTGCAGGAAGGCCCCCAGGTGGGCGGCCAACGAGTCGGGGTGCTGGCGCTCCAGGGTGCGTTCGACGCCCATGCGCGGGTGCTCGCGCGTCTCGGCGCTG
>CAXBRI010000248.1:0-1663 GCA_963978125.1 uncultured bacterium
GGTGCAAGTCCAGTGGGGCGCGGTGAGCGAGCTGTGGGTTGCGCACCTCGCTGGCGTCCCCTTTCGGGGACGCACGGAAGAGGAACAGGCGAAGTGGTGGAAGGTGGCAGACACCATCCCTTATGGGGAGGGGGCACCCTCGGCCTCCGAAGAGAGGTGGGTGCGGTCGGTGTCCGCCACCCTCGGAGGGCGGGACCCCTCCAAGGATCTTTGAACTCCTCTTGACCTTCGCGCTTCGGTGCGTAGTTTCCCCAAACACGGGTGACATCATGCCGCTCCTCCGCTCCCCTGACTTCTCCTCTTGCTCTTCCGAGGTGACCTTCAACGGTCGCTCTCACCCGCGCTGCGCCCCCGATGCCAGCCGCTGGGAAGTGTTCTTCAACTTCATCCAAGACATCCTCCAGATGGAGCCGGCGAAGAAACGGCGCCCCTTCAAGCAGACCGTCTTCTGGAGGTGGGTGATCGCGCTCCTCCTTCGCTGGAAAAGGGAGGGCTTCCCTTGCTACGGGGGAGACATCCTCACACCGAACCTCCACACTTTCGTGGACGGCGACGAGTGTCCTGAGTACATCCTCCTGGTCGCCCGCTTGGAGTGGCTGCTTCGAGAGGTGCCCTTTGCCCACGAGGTTCTGCTGGAACTTCTCGCGCGCAAGGACCTGCGCATCGGCGACACGCTTTGCGAGAAAGCGAATTTTGAGTTCGACGGCGTTCCGCGATTCTCGCCGGAACATTTCGCGAGCCTCGTCATTCTTGATCCCATGAAGCGAAAGCAGCTCAAGAAAGGACTCGACCAGCTCTCCGAAGAAGGCGTCGTGCAGGTGTATCGCCAGCGCGGACTGCTGGACAAGGATCCGGTGCTCGGGGCCGTTGGGGCCCTGCAGTTCGAGGTGCTCCTGGGCCGCGGCGACCATGCCGGCGTCGTACCGGGCGACCTCGCCCGGGCCGCGGCGCTTGGCCTCGTACATCGCGACGTCCGCGTCGCGCAGCAGGTCGTCGTGCACGCCGATCGACGTCGACGTGCAGGCGACGCCGATGCTCGCCGAGACGTGGACCTCCGTCGCGCCCACGGTGATCGGCGCCGCCGTCGCCCCCACCACCGTCGTCGGGGTGCACGTCCCGCCCGAGACGGCTCCCCACGTGGCGCTCCCGGTGGGCTGGGACTGGTCGGTGCCCCAGGCCACGGTGGCCGCTGTGCCGACCACCTCGGTCACATAGGGATACCGGAGGAGGTGCGGCGACCACCCGCCGCCGGACGCCGACCCGGCCGGGGCACACCGCCCCCGGCATGCGAGCCCAGGGAGCCACGCCATGGACGCCACCCACCTCATCGACACCTTCCGGGTCGACGGCAAGGTCGCCGTCGTCGTCGGCGCCGGGCACGAAGCGGTCGTAGTAGAAGAGCACCGCGGGCACGATGCCGGCCGCGCCGTTGGTGGGTGCGGTGACCACTCGCCCGCCGGCAGCGTTCTCCTCGTTCACCGCCAGCGCCGCAAGGTTCACCCAGTCCATGGCGGTGAGCGGGTCGACGTGCTGGGTGTGCAGGCGCCGGTGCAACGCCGCGGCGCGCCGTTGCACGCCGAGTCCACCGGGCAGTTCGCCCTCACCGCGGCAGCCGCCTGACCACCATGGATAGTCAAAGTGGTCGAGGAATGCATGTTCTTGT
>CAXBRI010000249.1:0-1641 GCA_963978125.1 uncultured bacterium
GGCGCTCACCGTGCGCTGTCTCCAGAGGGCCGACGGCTCCTTGCCCGACAAGGAAGCCGAGTCCGACCTCGTGGCCATCGTGGCCCGCGCCTACTAGGCCCTCGCCGCGGCCCGAAGGGGCTGCTACACTAGTTATCCACAGTCCGCATAGGACGTCTGGACTCGTTGACGCGGGCCGCTGGCCCGCGTTTTTCATTGTCTGGACGCCCGGGACCGAGAAAGGAGGCGACACATGGATCTCAGCACCCCGCTGCGCGACCTGCTGGCGCCCCTCAATCTCGACCTGTACGACGTCGAAATGGCCTCGGGGACTCTCAACGTGGTCGTTACCCGCCACGGTGGCGTTGACCTGGACACACTGACCGAGGCGACCCGGGTCATCTCACAGTGGCTCGATACCGCCGACCCGATCGCCGGGCGATACACGCTCGACGTGTCGAGTCCGGGACTGGAGCGCAAGCTGCGCACGCCCGAGCATTTTGCCCGTGCGGTGGGGGAGATTGTCACGCTACGTGAACGCCGTGGTGCCGAACCGACGCGACGCCTCGAGGGCGTGGTCCTCGCGGCCGACGCCGACTCGGTCACGCTCGACGACGCTGATGCGGGCATCGTGTGCGTGGCCCTCGAGTCGGTGGAGCGTGCGCGCACCGTATTCCGGTGGGGCGCCGAAGCCAAGCCTTCGCCCTCGCGGGGCAAGAACGTAACGACGAGCAAGAAGGGATAGCGATGGCCAACTTTGAATTCGTAGAGGCGCTCGGGCAGATTGCCCGGGACCAGAACATCGACGAAGGGGAACTGCTGTTGGCGCTGGCCAACGCCCTGCTCGTCGCGTTCAAGCGTCGCCCCGACGCACCCGAGGACGCCGAAGTCGAAATCAACCCCGAGACCGGTGAGATCACCGTGTGGGGACTCGAACTCGACATCGAGGGCAACGTCGTGCGCGAGTGGGATGCCACGCCCGACGACTTCGGTCGCATCGCCGCCCAGACCGCGAAGCAACAGCTCAAGCAGATCATCGGCGACATCCAGCGCCGCAAGATGTACGAGGAGTTCGCCAACCGCGAGGGCGACATCGTCTCGGGCATCGTGCAGCAGACCGACAACCGGTACACGCTGCTCGACCTCGGCCGCGTCGAGGCCCTCTTGCCCCAGGCGGAGCAGATCTCCTTCGAGCGTCTCGACCACGGGTCGCGCGTGAAGGTCTACATCGTCGAAGTGCGTAAGACCAACAAGGGCCCCCAGATCGTCGTGTCGCGCACGCACCCGGCGCTGGTCGCCAAGCTCTTCGAGATCGAAGTGCCCGAGATTGCCAACGGCGTGGTCGAGATCAAGGCCATCGCCCGCGAGCCCGGTCACCGCGCCAAGATCGCCGTCGCCTCTAACGACCAGATGGTCGACCCGGTCGGTGCCTGCGTCGGTGCGCGTGGTAGCCGCGTGCGCAACATCACCAACGAACTGCGCTCCGAGCGCGTCGACGTGGTTCCCTACAGCGAGGACCCGATCGAATTCATCACCGCGGCCCTGGCGCCGGCGCGTATCCGTGAGGTGCGCCTCGACGAGACCGAGGGCATCGCCACCGTGATCGTCCACGACCAGCAGTTGTCGCTGGCCATCGGCAAGGAAGGCCAGAACGCCCGTCTG
>CAXBRI010000250.1:0-1632 GCA_963978125.1 uncultured bacterium
ATGATGAGGCCATCATCGCCGCCGCCCGTGCGGTCAGTTCGTTAACACATCCTCACGAAGACGCCCAGTGGGCGTGTGCTCTGTGGAGTCTCGCCATTGATCGCGCTGTCAGGGGCACCGACGATACGCGCGAGGCTATGGAGAGCGCCCTTGAGGCATTGCCCTCCCGGCCGGCTGATCGGTGGAGGTCACTTTTGCACGAAGCTGAGCAGCGCGAACCCAACTCGTTTTCGAAAAATGGCTGGGTGGTTGAGGCCCTGCAGGGTGCGTGGCGGTCTGTCGATGAGTTAGCCATTGGGCCGTGGACCCAATTCCCCGACCGGGTGACTTCAGCCGTGATGGGTGGCTACGACACGGACACTGTCGCCGCGATTGCCGGCGGTTTCGCGGGAGCGATCGAAGGCTCGAGCGTCATTCCTTGGGAATGGCGCAAGGATCTCCGGGGCTGGCCCGAGGGCGTCACCGACGGTGATCTTGTCCGACTCGCCGTACGGGCCTCTCGCAAGGGCGGAAGCGATGCCGCTGGCTGGCCCAGCGTCGATGACATGACGTCCTATTACGAAAAGGAGTGGTCTCCCCGGGGGCTGTGCGTGGAAGTCCCCGGCCACGCGGGGCTGTGGATCGGAGATATCGGAGCACTCGGAACGCACCCGGCGAACTCAATTCTCTCGCTGTGCCGAATTGGTCGTCATCAACGTCGTGAGAACCATTTCGAAGCGTGGTTAGTCGACGGAACCGACAACAATTCGACGTGGGCCGCGGTCGCCACGGCCGCCGACGGACTCGAGCGTCTCCACCGAGACCACGGCTCGGTGTTTCTCCACTGCGTCCAAGCTGAGCAACGTACGCCGGCTGTCTTGTGTCACTGGCTGGCGTTCCACCAGGGGTATGAGTTCGACGCGGCTCAGAAACTCGTCGCCACGTTGCTGCCCAACACCCGTTGGGACAGCCCCTTCATGGAAGGTGCGCTTGATCGGCTGTGGTGGGGTCGCTGAGTCTCAGGATCGCGGCGCCAAACCTTCCACGTGGGTGCGTAAGTCGCCGCCCACGTTGACAATGGCCAGAGTGGGGATTGACACGCCATTGTCCAAGAACCGTTGAACGTGGGCACGGCACTGCTCGTAGCTGCCGTGGATGATGAGGTCATCGCAGACCTCATCAGGAATGAGTTCGTTGGCGAGTTTGCGATCGCCGGCGGCCCAGGCGTCCCACATCGGAGTCAAGATTTCCTCGCGACCGAGCCAGCGGTGGAAGGCGGCGTACCCAGGCACCGTGAGGTACGACGAGATCATCCGGCGTGCGACCATCCGGGCGAGTCCCTCGTCTTCGGTGGGCACCACGAATAGTCGAGCGGCAATCGTTTTGCCCGCTCCTACTTCGGCCACGCACTTCTTCACGTCCTCGGCGCTCAGCCAGTTGAGGATGGCGCCGTCGGCCTCCTCACCGGCCAGTTGCAGCATGCGTGAACGCAGAGCTCCGAGGAGAATCTTCGGGGGAGTGGTCACGGGTCGGGACAACTTGAAGCCCTTGATGGTGAAGGTCGCGAATTCTTCATCAATCTTCTCACCGGCGAGCGCCCGCTTCACGAATCGCAGGGTGTCGCGGGTCCGCTTGAAGAGATCGGAAGAGCGT
>CAXBRI010000251.1:0-1607 GCA_963978125.1 uncultured bacterium
AAATGCCCTCCCACCACTCCATGGTGACGAGGTCGCCGAACCACATGTGGGCGATCTCGTGAGCGACCACTTCGGCCACGCGCTGCTTTTCCATCAGCGACGCGTTCTCGGGGTCGAGGAGCAACAAGGTCTCGCGGTAGGTCACCAGTCCGAGGTTCTCCATCGCGCCGAAGGCGAAGTCCGGGATGGCGATCATGTCGAGTTTGTCGCCGGGGTAGGGGATGTTGAAGTAGTTGGTGAAGAAGCGCAGAGCGAACTCACCCGATTCGAGGGCGAGGTCGACCAGGTGGCCCTTGCCCACGGGGTAGATCACCCGAAGCGGCACGCCGTCGACGTCCACGGTGCGTGACACCTCGAACGGACCGACCGCGAAGGCCACTAGGTAGGTCGACATCTTCATGGTTGGGGTGTAGGCCACCGTCTTGAAGCCGTTGCCGAGGTCGGTCTCCGACGCCGTTGGCGAGTTGGAGAAGGCCGCGAGATGGCTGGGAACCGTGAGGTTGACCTGGTAGGTCGCCTTGAACGACGGCTCGTCCCAGCAGGGGAAAGCGCGACGGGCGTCGGAGTGCTCGAACTGCGTCGTGGCGATGACGTGGCTGGTGCCCTGGGCGTCGGTGAAAGTGGAACGGTAGAAGCCGTGGAGCTGGTCGTTCAGAGTTCCCGTGAAGGCGATTTCGACCACGGCCGGGCCGGCCGGAAGCGGCTGGTCGAAGGTGAAAGTGGCCGTTTGATAGGTCTGGTTGTAGGACAGGTCCACGGAGCGATGTGCCGTGCCGGCGGCCGTCACGGTGGCGGGGTCGAGGTCCAGTTCAATCGCGTGCAGGGTCACCGTGTTGGTCGGTTCGGCGATGGTGACATCGACCTCCACACGGCCCGAGAAGGTGTAGGCCTCGAGGTCGGGGGATAGGAAGATACGGTAGGCCTCGGGGGTGACGGTGCGCGCGAGACGGTAGGGATTGGTAGTCGTGGACATAGTCGAACAGGTTACGACCTTTTCTTCTACGCTCATCGGGTGACAAATGCGCCCACCCCGGTCTCGTTGAGGGGCAAGAACGACCCAACCAGACTGGCGGTGACGGGAGTCGGTAATGCACTTCTCGACATCGTGGCGCGCGACCCCGACGAGACATACCGCCAACATGGCTTTGAGCGCGCGGCAATGAACCTCATCGGAGCAGAACGTCTCGAAGCGGTCTACAACTCGATGGGCCCGACGATTCAAACGGGTGGTGGTTCAGTCGCCAACACCATCGCCGGCGTGGCCGCCCTGGGTGGCACCGCCGGATTCATCGGCAAGGTGGCCCGTGACGAGTTTGGTGAACGCTTCCGACACGACCTCGCGGCGATGGGCGTGGACCTTGATCTCACCGTGGTCGACACGTCGCTCGGGGTGACGGGCCGGTGCCACGTCTTTGTGGGCGACGACGCGCAACGGACGATGGCGACCCACCTCGGAGTGGCCAACCAACTGGTTCCCTCGGACATCCGCGAGGGCCTGATTGCCCGTTCGGAGATCACGTTCGTGGAGGGGTACCTCTACGATCTTCCTCCGGCCAAAGAAGCCATCGCTCGCGTGGCCAACTTCGCCCACGTGCACGAATCGCTAC
>CAXBRI010000252.1:0-1607 GCA_963978125.1 uncultured bacterium
AAGATGACCTTCTTCGGGTAACTCTGTGCTCGGTAGGTGCGACCCTCGCGGTCAACGTCAATCACGTCGGCCGAGGTCATTCCCGGAACCTTGACGTAACCACCGAGCGGCAGCGCCCGCACGCCGTACCGGGTGCCGCCGACCGTGACCGACCACAGAGGCGGCCCGAAGCCGACGAAGAAGTCGGTCACCTCCATGCCGGCCCACTTGGCGGCGAGGAAGTGGCCCAGCTCGTGGACCATGACCATCAGCAAGATGGCGTAGACCATGACGGGCAGGGGCCAGCCCCCGACCAGGCCCAGCATCCAGCCAAAAGCCAGGGCCCCGGCGACCACCGGCGCGAGGGAAATCAGCAGCGAGCGGCGTGACATCTAGTCATTGACGCTAGCGAGCGCCGTGCGCCGTGCCACGTCGTCTTGTTCGTAGACGACGTCGGGGCTCTCGAGGACCACGTCCTCGTAGGCGTCCATGGTGCGCGCCACCACCGCGGCGATATCGACCCACTTGATCCGGTCGAAGAGAAAGGCCTCCACGGCAACTTCATTGGCCGCGCTCAGCCAGGCCGGGGCCGCTCCCCCGCGCCGAGCGGCGGCGTAGGCGAGGTCCAAAGCGGGGAAGTTAGACCGGTCGGGCGCCTCGAAGTGGAGCGACACGCCCGACGTGAAGTCGAGCGCGCCCCACGCGTGATTGAGCCGCTCGGGCAGACCTAGGCAGTACGCGATAGGTAGACGCATATCGGGTGCAGACAGTTGCGCCAACGTGGACCCATCGATGTATTCGACCATCGAGTGCACGATCGACTCGGGGTGGACCACCACGTCAACCCGGTCGACCTCGACCTCGAAGAGAGCGGCCGCTTCGAGAACTTCGAGACCCTTGTTCATCAAGGTCGATGAATCGACGGTGATCTTGGGGCCCATGGACCAGGTGGGATGGCGCAGAGCCTCCTCGCGCGTGACCGATCGCAATTGCTCGGCACTCAGTCCGCGGAAGGGCCCACCCGACGCGGTGAGAATCAAGCGACGCACATCGGGGTGGCCCGGTTCATTCGAACCGGCGAGGCACTGGTGAATGGCGCAGTGCTCGGAGTCGATGGGCACCAGCTCGGCGCCAGGTGTCTGGCGTGCGGCGTTCACCAGTGGTGCCGCTGCGATGAGTGATTCCTTATTGGCCAGAGCCAATCGGCGACCACCGCGCAGAGCGGCGAGCGTCACCGGGAGACCAGCGAAACCCACGACGGCATTGACGACGATGTCGACGTCGTCACAGGCCGCGACGAGGCCCTCGACCCCGCTGAGCACCTCCACATACGTTCCGAGAATGTCGGCCACGCGGTCACGATCGGATTCGTCGGCCACCACAACCCGGGACACGTCGAACTCTCGGGCGATGTCCACGAGGTCGTCGATGCGCCGTCCGGCGGCCACCGCACTCAACTCGAAGCGTTCGGGTTCGCGACGCAATACGTCGAGGGTCTGACGGCCAATGGAGCCCGTTGCGCCCATGAGCGCCACTCGACGACGCACGCCTACCCGGCCTAACAGATCGGAAGAGCACACGTCTGAACTCCAGTCACGTGGCCTTATCTCGTATGCCGTCTTCTGCTT
>CAXBRI010000253.1:0-1606 GCA_963978125.1 uncultured bacterium
GCAAAGCAAATGGCGGACGGTTGCCCGTCCGCCTTTGCAATTGTAGCGGCACTTCAGGAGCGCTGGAGGGTCGGTCACGGACCGACGTTTCAGATCAGTACCGGTAGTGTTCCGGCTTGTAAGGACCGTCCACCGGTACGCCGAGGTAATCGGCCTGCGCCTCGCTGATCTGCTGGTTGCCGCCGACGATCTTCCAGCGCTCGTCGGACTTGCCGTAGACCCACCACGCGCCTGTCCCGCCTCCGGTCGAGATCCCGAGGAGGCCGAGGAGGTTGAGGCACGACTGACGCGAGGTCTCCTCGCCGAACTCGATGTTGTAGGCGACGTCGAGGAGTTGCCCGAACTTCGAGGCGATGCCGCCCGGCAGATCGAGCGGCAGCAAGTCCATCGCGTTCATGGCGACGACCCAGGTGAACAGCGTCATGCCGAGCGCAACCAAAAATGCGCGGTTGCCGGGGTAGATGTCAGCGACGTTGCCGTCGACGAATTCGTACACCCATTCGACGAAGGCGCGTAACCCGGACGGTGCGCCGTTACTTTTGACGCGCGCGGCGCGGACGAGCATCACGGCGACGAGCAGTGCGAGCGAGGCCGAGACCAACAACGTGTCGACGTGAAAGGTCCAAAACCCCGAGCCCACCTTCAGATGCGTGAGGTGGTGGACGATGTAGTCGGTCGGGGATTCGCCGTGTGCTGCTTCCGTGGCCATCGTGTTTCGCTTAAACGTCCGTTCCCTGTTTCTCGTCCGTCTCTCGCGGCAGCGATCGTGGCGGTTGTCGCGGTCCATCGACCACGGGCACCACCCAAAACACCACCATCGTCGCGATGTAGCCGAGCATCAAAGCCGGCCAAACCACGTTCTGTCGCTGGGCGACGGCGATGAACATCGCGATCGTCAGCAACACCTTCACGAACTGACCGAGCAGCAACCGCGCGAGCGCGGCCCCCGCAGCACGCGCGGGTCGAAGTGCGGCGACGGACATATAAAAGTTCGCCACCCACCCGATCGCACCACCCACCAGGGTGTAGCCACCCGCCGCGGCATCGGCCGCGAGCGTGATGACCCCAGCAAGCACCAGGGTGACGACCGCCTGCCAGAGCAGAATCCGTCCGGCGAGCCGACGAGCTTGCGGGTCGCTGGTGGAGGTCATGGGCCGATCTTCCCGGGGCCACAAACGTCAAGCCGGTCCACGGGTTAAGTGGGCCGGCTGCGAAGGCGCGCGATTATAGGGCTGCCCCGATGGGGCATCAATGGATGTGCGCGAGAATACCGTCGAGTTCGTCGAGCGAGTTGTAGGTCACGACCAGCTTGCCCTTACCGCTCTGCGCGGAATGCTCGATCGACACCTTGGCGCCGAGCGTGTCGGCCAGCAGCTTGGCGAGGTTGTCCATGTACTTCTCGTCCTTGGTCACCGCCGCGTCGATCTTGCGCAGGTTGCCGTCGGCGGTCAGGAAGTAGCCGGTCAGCTCGGTCTTCTGCTTGCCCAGCTTGGGCCGCAGCACCACCATCTGATCCGCGCCCAGCTGGTTGCGCAGCTCGCGCATCCGGTCCTCGACCATGTTCGGCTGCAGGAAGTTGGCGGTCAGCACCGTCCGGCCCTGCTCC
>CAXBRI010000254.1:0-1588 GCA_963978125.1 uncultured bacterium
GGGGCCCGCAGCGAGCCCGGGGCTCGCCGTCCCCTCGGCCGCACCGGGAGCCCCGGGCAGGAGCCCGCCCCCGGCGGGGCCCGCCGCTCTCGAGACGCGAGAACGCCCCCTCTCGAGGAGGGGGCGTTGCGCTGGAGCGGGGTCGTTCGTCAGGCGTGCTGGCGGCACTTTGCGTGCGCCCGGTCCAAGAACATCAGCCGGGCGACGTCGTCGGCGCGCACCTTGTCGAGCAGGCCGCACTTCGGGCACGACACGCGATTCACGGTGGTGACCACGATGCGCTCCCGTGCGAAGTCCCAGCCCAAGTCGGGCCGGGTGTCGGGGGTGAGGATGAGGTTGTCGTAGGTGGTCATCGGGGGTCTCCGGTCGGGGGTGAAGGTCGGGGGACGGCCGACGTCAGTCTCGTTCGATCCAGACGTCGTCGTCCTCGGTGCCGCAGGTGTTACACGTGAGTGCGGCGCTGCCCTGACCGATGTAGCCGTGGCCGGTTCGCTCCTCGCCGCAGTTGCGGCAGAAGAACGGGTGGTCCTCGACGTCACGGTCCTCGTAGGGGTTCTTCCACCAGCCCATCGGGGGCTCCTTTCCTCTCGGATACTTGTACCTTACCACAGGGGTCGGACAGGGTCAAGTATCACCACGCGCGCCACGAGCGTCCCCAGCGCGGGGACGTCGAGCGCAGGTACCGGGCGACTCGCGGGAGCGCACGCTCCAGCATCTCCGGCAGCACCAAGTGGACGGCGAGGTCCACGCTCCGGACGAACCGGCACGGGGACCCGAACCGGAACCGGCTCACGGGGGCTTGCTCGGCCATCGCAGCGACGGCGAGCGTCTCCCGCAGGTTCAGGCTCTCAGTCAGGTAGTACGTCATAGGAACATCGTACCTAGGGGGTCGGACACGGTCTCAGCGACGCGGGTCGTAGGGCGGTCGGCCACGGGCTTCCCGCCGGTCGAGCGCACCGAGGACTATCTCGACCTCGTCGCCGCGGTCGAGGACACCGCCGAGGAACTCGGCCAGCCGGTGTTCCTCGAGGGCTACCCGCCGCCGGGCGGAGACCCGCGCCTGCTGCACTTCAGCGTCACGCCCGACCCCGGCGTGATCGAGGTCAACATCCATCCCTCGGCCAGCTGGTCGGAACTCGTCGAGAAGACGGAGATCGTCTACGAGGAGGCCCGCTCGACCCGGCTGGGCGCGCAGAAGTTCATGATCGACGGCCGCCACACCGGCACCGGCGGCGGCAACCACGTCACGCTGGGCGGGACCAGCGCCGCCGATTCGCCGCTGCTGCGGCGGCCCGACCTGCTGAAGAGCCTGCTCGGCTACTGGCTCAACCACCCGTCCCTGTCGTACCTGTTCTCCGGCCTGTTCATCGGCCCGACCAGCCAGCATCCGCGCGTCGACGAGGCGCGCGATGACGCGGTACGCGAACTGGAGATCGCGCTCTCGCGCATACCCGATGGCGAGGTACCGCCGTGGCTGACCGATCGGCTGTTCCGGAACCTGCTGGTCGATGTCACGGGCAACACACACAGGGCTGAGTTCTGCATCGACAAGCTCTACTCGCCCGATCACGCCTTCGGTCGATTAGGC
>CAXBRI010000255.1:0-1578 GCA_963978125.1 uncultured bacterium
GCCGAGTACCGGTGGTTGCGGGGATTGTGGGCCGCCTCGGCGAGCTTCTCCACCGCCACGTCGGGACTGGGCAGGTCGGGGTTGCCGAAGCCAAAGTCAACGACGTCGTGGCCGGCGGCGCGCGCCTCGGCCTTGAGTCCGTTGATCTGTGCGAACACGTAGGGCGGCAGCCCGTTGATGCGACGAAACTCCATTGGCCGAAACTAGCCCCCCGCACCCGTGCGCCACGACACGAGTTCGGCGATTTCCACGTCGGGAGTGACAATCGCCCAGGTGGCACCCGCATCACGCAGGGCGCTCAAGGTGGCGGGCAGGTCGTCGGGGCGCGGGCCGGCCCAGTTCACCGGCCCACGCACCGCGGCCTGCGCAATCTGCTCCGGCGTGCGATTCCACAGATTGAGAGTGGCACCGAGCGAGAAGGCCAACTCGTGCGTCGCTTCGGATCCTCCCCCGACCCACACGGGCATCTCGTCACGCAAAGCCACGATGGCCTGGGCCAAGTCGGCGCGCCGTTCGTTGGCCGAGGGGTATCCCAGTCCGTAGGCCTCGTTCTCGGCGGCCGAGAGTTTGTCCCCGGTACCCAGACCGGCGATGACCCGACCGGGGGCCAGAGCGTGCAGCGTGCGCAGGCCCTTGACGAGGTGATCCACCGAACCCAGTCCGACGCGCGCCACCAGTGGGCCGACCGCGAGTGAGGGATGGGCCGCAGCCACCGCGGCCAACACCGGCAGCGGTGCCAGCGCCGGACGGGTCGGCGTGCCCATGGGCCACAAGTGGTCGTACGCGAAGACGCCGTCTATCCCTTCTTGCGCGGCCCGTGCGGCGTGCTCAAGGGCGCGCGTGGCGTCCGGAGCGAAGGTGGGCAGAAGTACGCCGAGTTTCACCGGTGGTGCTCGCGGGCGAGGAACGCCGCTCCGATGGCGCCGGCTTGGGCTGAAAAGCGTGCCGCGCGCAGTTCGATGGGCTCGCGTACCGCGGCACCCTCCACCAAGTCGTGCAGAGCGCGCCGAGCCGGGGGCAACAGGAGTTCGGCCACAGTGCCCAGTCCCCCGCCCACGACAACGACCGATACGTCGAGGATGGCCACCAGGTTGGCAATGCCCCGTGCCAACCACCAACCCACTTCGTCGGTGACCGCGAGCGCTTCGGGCGAACCGGCCGCGGCGGCGGAGGTCACGTCTTCACCGCGCACGGCGTCGGGGTGGCCGAGCGTGGCCACGAGTTCGGGCAGGCGCCCGGCGGCGGCCGCCTCACGGGCGAGGCGGCCCACGGCCGATCCCGAGGCGAAGCGCTCCCAACAGCCACGACTACCGCACGGGCACGGTGGACCGTTGACGTCGATCACCATGTGGCCGATCTCACCGGCGAACCCGTGACGACCTCGCAGCAGACGCCCACGCGAATACAGACCGCCACCGATACCGGTACCGAGCGTCACCAGGGCGAAGTCCTCACACCCCTGCGCCGCCCCGGCGTAGAACTCGGCGACGGCCGCGCAGTCGGCGTCGTTCGCGGCCACCTTCGGCGCGCACTGCAACCTGGTGGTGCTGCCGCTCTCGCTCTTCGGTTCGGAGGCCC
>CAXBRI010000256.1:0-1575 GCA_963978125.1 uncultured bacterium
GTAACAAGGTCCTCTTCACGGTCGCGATCATCTGCCTGTACCAGTTGGGCGCCAACCTCCCCATCCCCGGGGTGAGCTGGGCCCAGGTGCAGCTGCTGCAGTCCAAGGCGAGCGCCAGCGGCGTTCTCGGCTTCTTGAACCTCTTCTCCGGTGGCGCCCTGACGCGTCTCGCGGTCTTCGGCCTCGGGGTCATGCCCTACATCACGAGTTCCATCGTGATTCAGCTGCTCACCACGGTCATCCCCAAGTTGGCCCAGTGGCGTGACGAGGGTCCGACCGGCCAGAAGAAGATCACCCAGACGACCCGTTACCTCACCGTGGGCCTCGCCTTGTTGCAGTCGACCGGTCTCGTCTACGCCTTCCACGGCCACGACTCGGCCCTGCTCGGCTTCAACATCGACCTCATCCCCAAGTTCAACATTTGGCTGGGACTGTTCATGGTCGCCATTTTGACGGCGGGCACGGCCTTCGTGATGTGGCTGGCCGAGTTGATCTCCCAGCGCGGCATCGGCCAGGGCATGAGTCTGCTCATCTTCGCCAACGTCGTGGCCGGCATGCCGTCGGGTGGCCGCTCGGTGTGGAGCCAGGGCGGACCCCTCAAGTTCTTCACCATCCTCGGCGTGTCACTGGCCCTGCTGGTGCTGATCGTCATCATGGACAACGGCCAGCGCCGCATCCCGGTGACCTTCGCGCGCCGCGTGGTCGGTCGCCGTGAAATGGGCGGCAACTCGACCTACATCCCATTGAAGGTCAACCAGTCGGGTGTCATCCCGATCATCTTCGCCAGCTCGTTGCTCTACATCCCGGTGCTGCTCTCCAACGTTGTGCCGTGGGCCGGGTTCCAGAACTTCGTCAACCGCAGTCTGCGCCCGACGAGCTTCCTCTACATCGCGGCCGACTTCTTGTTGATCGTCGCCTTCACCTTCTTCTACGTTTACATCGCTTTCGAGCCCCACCAGCAGTCGGAGATGCTCCGCCAGCAAGGTGGCTTCGTGCCCGGCATCCGTCCGGGTCTGCCGACCGAGAAGTACTTCGCCAAGATGCTGAGCCGCATCACCGTGGTGGGCGCCTTCTTCCTCGCCAGCGTGGCGGTGGTGCCCTCGATTCTCATGGCCCTGTGGTCCATCAGCCGATTCCCGTACTACGGCACCACGCTGCTGATCGCGGTGGGTGTCGCCCTGGAAACCATGCGCCAGATCGACAGCCAGTTGATGATGCGTAACTACGAGGGCTTCCTCAAGCGCTAGTCATGGCAGAGCGCCTCACGTTGATCGTCCTGGGCAAGCAGGGCGCCGGTAAGGGCACCCAGTGCACTCGCCTGGCCCAGTCCCACGGTCTCGCCCACGTCTCGACGGGCGACATGCTGCGCGCGGCCGTGAAGGCCGGCACGGATTTGGGCAAGCGCGTGGAGTCGATTCTCGCGGCCGGTGAACTTGTCCCTGACGAGGTCGTCACGGCTCTCGTCGTCGAGCGCCTGGCCCAGCCCGACGCCGCGCGCGGGGCCCTGCTGGACGGCTATCCACGCACGCTGCGCCAGGGGGAGTCCTTGGAGCGCGAACTCGGTGAGCAGGGCGT
>CAXBRI010000257.1:0-1567 GCA_963978125.1 uncultured bacterium
CGAGGGCGATCTGATTGAAGCCGTGCACGAGGCCCGAGCCCGTTCGGCGGCCATCATCATTAACGCCGGCGCTCTGACTCACGTGTCGTGGGCTCTCGCCGACGCGCTGGCACTCTTTGAGGGCCCCGCGGTGGAGGTTCACCTGTCCAACCCGGCCGCCCGTGAGCCGTACCGTCACACTTCGACCCTGGCCGGGGTGGTGGACGGTTCCATCGCGGGATTCCGCGCCCTGAGTTACGACCTCGCCCTCGAAGCCGTTCTCCGACTTCTGGGCTGACCCGCCCTAGACTGTTCGACGGTCTCACGCGAAAGGTTTGCGCCCATGGCGTCCATCAACACTTCAGACATCAAGAACGGCATTACCCTGAAGACCGAAGACGGTCTGTTCACGGTAATCGAGTTCCAGCACGTGAAGCCCGGCAAGGGCGGTGCCTTTGTGCGCACCAAGTTGCGTAACGCCCGCACCGGGGCGGTCATCGAGCGCACCTACCGCGCCGACGAAAAACTCGAGCAGGCCATCATCGACAAGCGTGACATGCAGTACCTGTACCGCGACGGTGACGACTACATCTTCATGGACCAGGTCAGTTACGACCAGCTCCCGGTCTCGAGCAAGAGCCTCGGCGACGCGGCCAACTTCCTCAAGGAGACCGGTCGGGCGATGCTCATCTTGTTCGAGGACGAAATCATCGGCGTGGAACTCCCGGCGTCGGTTGAATTGACGATCACCGAGACCGAGCCCGGCATTCAGGGTGACCGCGTGTCGGGTGCGCGTAAGCCGGCCACGCTCGAAACCGGCTTCGTGGTGCAGGTGCCCCTCTTCGTCGGTCCCGGCGAAGTCATCAAGGTCGACACCCGCACCGGCGAGTACATGACTCGCGCCTGATGAGCGAACTCGGTTCGTCGCGGCACCTCGCTCGCGAGCGGGCCCTCGAAATTCTCTATGAGGCGCAGATGAAAGAGCGTTCGGTGGCCGACGTGCTCGCCGCCCTGCCCGTGGCCCCCGATCCCTACGCCTCGACTCTGGCGCTCGCGACCGAATCGTCCCGGGCCCGTGGCGACGAACTCCTCGAACGCTTCGCCGTCGACTGGCCACTCGATCGCATCGCGGTGATCGATCGCATCATTATGACGATGGCCACGGCCGAACTTCTGATGCCCGATGCACCCCCGCGGGCCGTTGTGCTCGATGAGGCGGTCGAGTTGGCCAAGATATACTCCACGGAGGGCTCAGGCGCCTTCGTGAACGGCCTGCTCAGCGCGATCGCCGATGAACTGGGCCGTTAGGGAGTTGCGATGACAGGGATGGGCCCAAACTCGTACAGCATCACGAGTCCCTACGTCACGCCGCTGTTCCGTCACGGCCTTCTTGTGGCGCTGGCCTGGATTGTGGCCACCGCGATTGTGGTAGTCGTCGCCACACTCGTGAGCGGGCGACTGGCACGATTCAACTCGAATGAGTTGTCCGAACCACGCCGTCGTCGGGCGCTTCGTATTTCCTTCGGCGCACTCTGGCTGGTAGCCGGCATGCTCCAGTTCCAATCGGCCATGCCGTTAGGGATGGCCA
>CAXBRI010000258.1:0-1560 GCA_963978125.1 uncultured bacterium
CCGGGGTGAAGCCCGGTGACACCGTCACTGACCTCTACGCCGGGGTCGGTCTCTTCAGTGTTCCCCTCGCCAAGGCGGCCGGTCGTGGTGGGCGGGTCACGGCCGTGGAGTCGGCTCCGTGGTCGGTGGCCGACGCGCGCCACAACGTCGAAGGGGCCGGCCGCGTGCAGGTGCGCCAGTGGGACGTGACCGCACGGGCCGTGAATGACGCCGTCGCTCCTGATTCGATCGTGGTCGTCGATCCGCCCCGTACGGGACTCGGCCGGGGAGTCGCGGCGGCTCTGGCGCGTCGGGCTCCGCGACGCCTCGTGTACGTGTCGTGCGACCCGGCCACCTTCGCCCGTGATCTGTCGGCCCTGCTCATGGGCGGTTTTGCCCTCGGTGACCTGAGGGCTTTCGACTTATTTCCCATGACCGAACACGTGGAATTGGTCGCACGCCTTGACTTCATCGGCTGAGAGGTAGAGAGTGCGGGTGGGACTGCACGATTCGGCCCCAGAAAGGTGCGTCATGTCACACCAACTCGACCACCATCACAAGCTCACCGTCCAGAAGATTTACGGGCACCCGCTGAACCACAACATTCAGTGGCACGACGTGGCGTCGCTCCTGGGCCGTTTCGGTGAGGTGCACGAGAGCCACCGGGGTAACTGGGCGCTGACTCGTGACGGGAACACCGTGACCTTCGGGCCAAATCGGCACCGCGACCTCAGTGAGGATCAGGTCATCAAAGTGCGTCACTTCCTCACCGATGTGGGGGTCACTCCCGAAACGCTGGCTTCGCTGTAGCCGTCGTTAGCGTGGGGCCGTGGGTCTCCACGTCCTGATTCCACCATCTGAGGGCAAGGCCCACGGCGGCCTTCGCGCTTCGACGAAGGGCTCCCTGGACGCAACCCTCGGTGCCGCACGTCGGACGGTGCGCTCCGCATTGGCCGAGACCCTGACTGACGCAACTCCCGCCCTGCAGACCCGGGTGCTGGGTGTGCGCGGAGCGTTGCTGGAGCGCGCGGTGGTGGCGACCGATCAGATCACGCGGGGCCGAGCCCCGGTGCTGCCCGCCTGGCAGCGCTACGAAGGGGTGGTCTGGCAACACCTCGATCCGGCCACCCTGCGAGCGGCCCAACGCCGACGCATTCTCGTGCCGAGTGCCCTGTACGGGCTAACCACGGCCGAGGACGCCATCGCCGATTACCGGCTCAAGTTCGACGTTCGCCTGGATGGTATTGGCCGTCTTGACGACTTCTGGCGCCGCGCACTGACCGACGCCATTGTCGCGTTCGTCAGCAAGGGGCCGGTTGTCAATCTCTTGCCCGCCGAGCACGACCGCGCTCTCGATCGCGGTGAGTTGTCGCGTCGATGCGACGTCGTGACCGTGCGTTTCATGTCGGCGTCGGGTGCGGGAGCGGCCGGTCACGCCGCCAAGGCCGTGAAAGGCGTGGTTGCCCGCACACTCATTCAAGAGGGTGTGGGCGCCCTCGAGGGCTTCTCGTGGGCGGGATGGACCAGTCGACGCGTCGCCGACGGCTACGCCGTGCGGGCCCCGAGGGGGCGCTCGTAGGC
>CAXBRI010000259.1:0-1559 GCA_963978125.1 uncultured bacterium
CCAACGCCGTGAACACCTCGTACGTCGTGGGCGTGGCCTGGATGGACCCCACGATGCTCCAGGCCCAGCTGTATTCAGGTTCCCAGATACCGGGCACCCAGGCCCACTGGCAGCACACCGCACCCGTCACCGCAAGCGCATCACAATCAATCGTGACGGCTTTCAACGCGGGATTTCGCATGGGTGACGCCAACGGTGGGTACTACACCCAGGGTCGGACCATCATTCCGCTACGCACCGGAGCGGCCTCGGCCGTGATCTTCAAGGACGGGACGATGACGGTCGGCCAGTGGGGCCGCGACGTCTCAATGAGCCACCAGGTAGAGGCCGTGCGTCAGAACCTCGACCTCATCGTCGACAACGCACGGCCGGTCGCCGGCCTCAACAACCCCAACGCCCAGGCCTGGGGTAAGACCCTCGGCGGGTCGTTCAGTGTCTGGCGTTCGGGGATGGGCGTGACCTCGTCGGGCGCCCTCATTTATGTGGGTGGCCCCAGCCTCTCGATATCCGACCTCGCCAACGTGCTGGTGCGTGCCGGCGCGGTCCGGGCGATGGAACTCGACATCAACACCGACTGGGTGCAGTTCTCGGCCTACACCGGTGCATTGAATTCTCCGGTCAACGGCGGCAATGGCGTGCGTCTGCTCCCGTCGATGCTGGGTTCACCCAGTCAGTATTTCTCCAGTTGGTGGGCGCGTGACTTTTTCACGATGTCACTTCGCCCCGCCGAGTTGAAGCGCTACCCGACAGGTAAGTAATCAGCCGTCGGCAATCTTGCGCCACAGCGGCGCGGGCAAGTGGCGCAGCACCGCGAAGACCCAGCGCAGCACGGGCGGACTCCAGATCACAAGGTCATCGGTGGCGAGCCCCTTGACCACGTTGTCGGCCACCTCGTCGACGCCGGTGGTGAAGGGGATTTCCTTTTGACCAGTCGTCATCTTCGAGCGCACGAAGCCCGGGCGAAGTAACTGCATCCGCACGCCGGTGCCGCGCAGTGAGTCGGCCATACCCCAGAGCAGGCGGTCGAGGCCGGCCTTGGCGCCGCCGTAGAGGTAGGAGGAGCGGCGCACGCGCACCGCGGCGACCGAGGACATCACGAGGATGCGGCCGTGCCCCTGGGCGAGCAACCGGTTGCGCACCTCGGTCAGGGCGGCCACGGGCCAGGTGACGTTGATGGTGATCATCCGGGCGGCCTGGGTCGGGTCGGTCTCCATGTCGCGCTGGTCGCCGAGTAGACCCACGGCCATGACCACCAGGTCGACCGGTCCGCCGGCCGCCGCAAAGCACTCTTCGACGCAACGCTGAGCCCCGCTGGGTTCGTCGGCGTTGAACAACACCGTGGCCGTCTTCTGGGCTCCGGCGGCGCGGGCCTCGGCCTCGGCCTCGGCGAGAAGGTCGTGGTTGCGACCGGCCAGAACGACGGTGGTCGTGCGCGCCGCACAGAGCTTGCGGGTGAGGGCTCGGGCGATGTCGGAGGAGCCTCCGAGCACGACGAGGGACTGGGGCTGGCCGAAGGCGTTTTCCATTATTTCTCTCCTAGATCGGAAGAGCACACGTCT
>CAXBRI010000260.1:0-1547 GCA_963978125.1 uncultured bacterium
GGCCATACCGGTCATACGACCGCGCTGCTGCTTGCGGTGCTTCACCTTGCGGGGCATCAACATGATTAGTCCACGTCCTTCCGGAAGTGCGGCGTGTCGTTGGAGTCGTTGGCCGTGCGGCGCTCGATTTCTTCTTCCACCGCGAGCATCGACTCGACCTCGGGGGTCGACGCCAACAGCTCGGTCGGGGTCGCTTCGACCTCGACGACCTCGGTGACCGTCTCGGTCTCGGCCACGCGGCGGCGACCTCCACCAGCGCGCACGACGCCCTTGGGGGCAGCCGCGGCGGGAACGGTCACGGCGTCACCGGCGGCCATGGCGGCCTCGCGGGTGATCTTCTCGTTGTTCGAGAGCTGGTAGGGCAGGATGTCACCCTTGTAGATCCAGACCTTCACGCCGATGCGGCCCGTCGAGGTGCGGGCCTCGCGGAAGCCGTAGTCGATGTCGGCGCGCAGGGTGTGCAGCGGCACGCGACCCTCGCGGTACGACTCGCGACGCGACATTTCGGCGCCACCGAGACGTCCCGACGCCTGGATGCGCACGCCGAGGGCACCCGCCTTCTGGACGGTCTGGATACCACGCTTCATCGCTCGGCGGAAAGCCACGCGGCGCAGCAACTGGTCGCAGATGCCCTGGGCGATCAACGCGGCGTCGAGCTCGGGCTGCTTGATCTCCTGGATGTTGAGGGAGATCTTGTTCTTCTGGCCGGTGATCTTCTCGAGGTCCTTCTTCAGACGCTCGGCCTCGCCACCGCGGCGGCCAATCACGATGCCCGGACGGGCGGTGTGGATGTCCACGCGGATGCGGTCCGAGTTGCGCTCAATCTCGATGCGGCTCACGGCGGCGCTCTCGAGCTGGCGGGTCAGGTAGTCGCGGATCTTCCAGTCCTCGATGACGAGGTCCTTGTAACCCTTCTCCTTGAACCAACGCGACTTCCAGTCGGTGGTGATTCCGAGACGGAACCCGTAGGGGTTTACCTTCTGGCCCATTAGTTGGTCTCCTCAGTCGACGCCTCAGCGTCGGTCTCGGCCGGGGTCTCCTCGGCCACCTGGTTCTCGACGACCTGGTCGTGGGCGACCTGATCCTCAACGGTCTCATCGGTGCTCGAAGCCTCGAGAGCCTCGGCTTCGGCGGCGGCCATGACCTTGCGGGCGGCTTCGAGCCCAAGCGGAGGACCGTAGGGTGGCGGCGGGGTCTGCGCCGGAGCGGAATCGGCGCCGATGATGGCCGACAGCGCAAGCACCAGCGCACCGACGCCGCCTTCGACAAGGTGCGCGATGTGTTCCAGGCCAACAAGCCGGACGTGCTGGTGGTGTTCGGCGATGACCAGAAGGAGCAGTTCAGCTTCAGCAACACGCCCAGCTTCGGCGTGTACGTGGGCGAGGACTTCGAGGGCTACGTCACGGGCGTGGCGGCGTTCGGGTTGTTCGTTGAGCTGGTCGAGCACTACGTCGAGGGGCTCGTGCACGTGACGACCATGGCCGACGACTACTACCAGTTCGTCGAGTCGGCGCACATGCTGGTAGGCGACGCGACGCGCGCGACCT
>CAXBRI010000261.1:0-1514 GCA_963978125.1 uncultured bacterium
GCGATCGCCTCGGTGAGGGCGACGTTGAGCCGGCAGGCCCGGGCGATGCCCGTGGCGACCTGAGCGACCTCGAGGGCGTGCGTGAGCCGCGTGCGCTGGTGATCCTCCGGGAAGATGAACACCTGGGTCTTGCCGGCGAGCCGGCGGAACGCGGTGGCCCGGTGGAGGATGCGGTCGCGGTCGCGCTCGAAGCACGTGCGTTCGGGGTCGGCCTCCTCGTGACGGGCCCGGTTGCCGGCACCGGTCACCAGAGTGGCACCTCCCGCGAGTTGGCCGGCCAGGATCTCCTCGCGCACGGAACGGGTTCCCGAGAGGTCGGCGTAGGAGCCCAGCGAGGTCAGGGTGGCTCGAGAGTCGCGGTGGGCGAGGGTAACGCCGCGCTCGGCGGCGAAGCCGGCCATCGTGCCGGCCCAGGCTTTGTTTCGTTCGGACTCGTGGACTGCCACGTAGTAACTATGCCCCAACCTCGTAACATGGGTGAAAACGGAGGACGCTGTGGACATTCGTATCGGCATCGTGCAATCGATGAAGGAAATCGAGGTGGACCTCCCCGACGACGTTGAGGCGAAGGTCCTCACCAAGGACGTGGAGAAGGCCCTTGATGGCAACGGCGTCCTGTGGTTGACCGACCGCAAGGGCCGTCGTGTCGGCGTACCGGCCGCGCGCATCGCCTACGTCGAGATTGGTGCGAGTAGCGCCGACCGCAAGGTGGGCTTCGGCGCCCAGGCGTAGTGCTCGACTACCACCTCCACCTCTGGCCGCACAACGAGTCCTCGGTCTGGTACCGGCTGGACCAAATCGCCCAGTACTGCGAGGAGGCGGCCAGTCAAGGCGTGGGTGAGCTCGCGCTCACCGAACACGCCAACCGGTTCGTCGACGTGATGGATCTCGTCGGTCCCTTCTGGCAGCGCGCCGGGCACGAGCCGACCAGCGTGACGATGGCCAACTACATGGACTGGCACGCGCGCAACGCTCTCGACGACTACGTCACCCTGGCTCAGAGCGCCAAGGACGAGGGCCTGCCCGTCAAGATGGGTCTCGAGGTCGACTACTGCCCCGGTCGTATGGACGCTCTTGGTGAACTCTTCGCGCAGTACCCCTTCGATGTGCTCATCGGTTCGGTGCACTGGCTGGGAACGTGGACCTTCGACGACTTCGACAATCCCGTCGTGGCCGAGGTGTGGCGTCAACGTGACGTCGACGAGGTGTGGGCCGAGTATTCGCGCGCGCTCGACGAACTGGCCGCCACCGGATGTGTCGACGTGTTGGCCCACCCCGATCTCGCCAAAGTGGCGGGGTACGTGCCGGCCGACCCGCGCCCGTACTGGGACGCCATGACCGAGGCCGCGGCGCGCGCCGATGTGTCGGTCGAGTGTTCGTCAGCCGGCTGGAAGAAGCCCATCGGGGAGCAGTACCCGGCCGAAGGTTTGCTCGATCGCTTCGTCGCCCGGGGCCTCACCTTCACGACCGCCTCGGACGCCCACGCCCGTGACCGCGTGGGGGAGCGCGCCCAC
>CAXBRI010000262.1:0-1507 GCA_963978125.1 uncultured bacterium
AGCACTGCCACGGCGGCGACGAGGGCGAGACGACGTGAGCGCATATGGGGGGTCCTTTCGGAGACGGTGCCAAGCGTACGGCTGCCGGTTGTGACGAACGCGGCAACGGATCGGTTCCCGAACGATCGAGAAAGTTTCAGACCTCGGCGAACAACGCTTCGACGAACTGTGCGGGGTCGAACGGGACGAGGTCGCCGATGGCGATGTTGCGGCACGATGTCCAGAACGTGGTGCCGTTGGTGTCGGTGGTGCCGGCCTCCATCAGCCGGCCCTTGCGGGCGAGCATGTGGGGCGAGCCGACGCCGACGAGGTGGGCGGTGTGGAACCGTTCCAGCCCCTCGTCGGCTCCCTTGTCCCGTTGGAGGGACACGAACACGTAGAAGTCGGCGTGCTGGTGGTCGGCGACGTAGTCGGGGACCGAGCAGTCGTAGTCGGGTCTCGGGGCGACGGTGCGGTCCTTGGTCTTGACCTCCACGGTGGAGCCGTCGGCGAGCTCGAGGTCGTGGGTGGTGTCGAACACGGGTTCCACCTCGAGCCGGTAGGTGTCGGCGAGGGTGGAGTAGACGACGGCCTCGCCGAGGCAGCCGACCTCGTTGGCGGCCTCGCCCCGGTGGGAGCGGCGGTAGACGGGGCGGGTGGAGAGCAGTTCGCGGGCGAGGTCGTAGTGGTGGTCGTCGACGGGGACGGTGAGGACGTTCACTTGTGGTCCCGTCCGAGGAGGTGGGCGACGGCGTCGCGTAGACGGTCGGCGTCGGCGGCGCGGGTCTCGGCGACGCGGGCGAGCCGGACGGTCTCGGCGACGTCGTCGGCGGAGAGCGGCTCCACGCCCTCGTAAAACTGCGCATCCTCCACCTCCAGCAGCGCCAGATCGCAATCGTGCCCCACGAACACCACCCGCGCCAGATACGGCCGCGGGTCTTGATACCGCTTCACCATCAACTGCCGCGCCCAGCTCACCACGTGCGCGTTCGTCATGATCCGCCGGCCCTTGATGATGAAGCCCGAGCCGCTGCTGCGCCGCAATTGATCGAACTTCCACGGCTCATCCCAATCCGCCGCCTGGCTGAACGTGAAAATCTGCACCACCGCCCGCTCGTGCTCCGCCGCCCGCACGGGCAACGCCACACACACGAACGCAACGCACAGCCAACGGAACAACTTCATGAGCACGCGCGAAAGTGAAGTCGCGCCCCGCGAGGGTCAAGCGCTTAGCCGGAACGATCCTGTAGAAGCCACCCCGTAGCTGGGCCGCCTCGCCGCAGCAATGTGAGGGCGACTCCCCGTCGCCCGCTACTGCAAAGCGATCCGCCCCCGCCTTCGCCCAATGGACCAACCGCATTCTGTCAGCTCAGTTGTTCTCGGCCAGCCCTTCCTTGTGACCGAGATTCTTCACCGGCGCGAAGATGGCTTGGACTTCGCGCAACAGCTCTTGGTCGAGCGGCTCGGCGGCCCACTTGGCCCAGTTGCGGATGTTCGCCGGATTTGCGCTGCCGCTCACCGTCGTGGT